>CAZBMU010000023.1:0-17365 GCA_964493175.1 uncultured Clostridium sp. | reverse complement strand
CTAATAATTAACAATTTCTAATTTTCACTCCAATCAATCATAAATAAAAAAATAATGACACCATCTCCCCTTAAGGAGTAGTGCCAAAAAAACAAGGGGTGTCCCTTAATCCCCAAAAGAGGGAAAAAAGGAGCGTCCCCTAATCCCTCTTTTTAACAACTGTTACTTCTTTATTTAAATCTTGTTTATCAATAAATCCATTATTATATAAATGTCTAATATACATTATCAAAGAAAATACTGTAGTAAAAATAGCTAAACAATATAATAATAAGTCAATATTATTCCAAAAGCCATTCAAATTAAATTGCTTAACAATAAAAGATGAAACAATTGCAAGATAGAATAATACAGTTGCAAGTTTACCATACCATTTGCTATATACCACAACATCTTTTCCATAAAGGAATGATGCACCTACTATCATAATAAATTCTTTAAAAAGTACAATAATTAAAATCCAAATTGGAATAATATTTTTAATTACTAATGAGGTAAGTGTAGATATTTGTGTTAGCTTATCTGCTAATGGGTCCATTAATTTCCCAAAATTAGATATTAAGTTAAATTTTCTAGCTATAAAACCATCAACAATGTCAGTTATACCAGAAATTGTAAAAAACACAATTGCTAATATAAAATTTCCAGTAAAAATGTAGAATAGTATAAAAGGTATAAGAAGAAATCTTATAATAGTCAATGAATTTGGTACATATTTTAACATTTTCCACTCCTATTTAATTTCAAATTTTAATTTATCAGTTTCAAAATCTATAAAAACTGTTTGACCATCTTTAAGTTCATTTTTTAATATCATTTCAGATAATTCGTCTTCAATATATCTTTGAATTGCTCTTCTTAGAGGTCTTGCACCGAATTTTATATCAGTTCCTTTTTCTAATAAGTATTCTTTTGTTCTTTGAGTTACTTCCATTTTTATATCTTTTTCGTTTAATGCTTTTCTCGTGTCATTTAACATTAAATCAATTATCTGCAAAAGTTGTTCTTTTGTTAAAGTATCAAATCCAATAATTTCATCAACTCTATTTAAAAATTCAGGTCTAAAGACTTCTTTTAATTTATCCATTACCTTTCCTTTATTAAAAGTTGTTTGACCAAAACCTATTGAATTGGTATTTGTATTTGAACCTGCATTTGAGGTCATAATGATTATTGTATTTGAAAAACTAACAGAATTTCCTTGACTGTCTGTTAATTTTCCATCATCTAATACTTGTAATAAAATATTAAATACATCTGGATGTGCTTTTTCAATTTCATCTAAAAGAATTATAGAATAAGGCTTTCTTTTTACTTTATCAGTTAATTGACCAGCATCATCATAACCAATATATCCAGGAGGAGAACCAATTAATTTTGAAGTTGAATGACTTTCCATATATTCAGACATATCAATTCTAATAATAGAATCTTCACTTCCAAACATTTCATATGCTAAACTTTTAGCAAGTTCTGTTTTACCAACTCCAGTAGGTCCAACAAATATAAATGATGGTGGTCTTTTTGTACTTTTTAACCCGGCTCTATTTCTTCTAATTGCTCTTGAAACACTAGAAACAGCCTCATCTTGACCGATAATTCTTTTGTGTAAATTTGTTTCTAAATTAAGTAGTTTTTGTGTTTCTGCTTCTGTTATTTTTTTGACTGGAATCTTAGTCCAACTTTCTACAACATTTGCAATATCTTGTGTTGTTATTTGTTTTGGTTTCATTTTTTTGTCGAGTTTATCTATTTCTTCAATTAATTGACATTCACGAGTTTTTAGGTCTGCAGCCCTTTGATAATCTTCTGTTGAGTCAGCTGCAATAACTTCCTCTTTTTCAGACTGAACTTCATTTAGTTCTTGTTTCAATTTTTCTAATTTATATAATTCTTTATTTTCTAAATTTATTCTCGAACATGCTTCATCTAAAATATCAATTGCTTTATCTGGTAAAAATCTGTCGTGGATATATTTTTCAGACATTATAACAGCATTTTTTATAACATCTGATGATATTTTTACTTTATGGTATTCTTCATAATATTTTTTTATTCCCTCAAGAATTCCAATTGAATCATCTATATTAGGTTCTTCTACCAATACTTGCCCAAATCTTCTCTCTAGTGCAGAATCTTTTTCTATATATTTTCTATATTCCTTTAAAGTAGTAGTTCCAATAAGCTGAATATCACCATTAGATAGGGCAGGTTTTAAAATGTTTGCAGCATTCATTGAATGTTCTCCATCTCCTGCACCAATTATATTATGAATTTCATCAATTACTAAAATAATATTTCCATATTCTATACATTCATCAATAATACCTTTCATTCTAGCTTCAAATTGACCTCTAAATTGTGTGCCAGCAATAACAGCTGTCATATCTAATAAATAAACTTCTTTATTTAAAAGTTTTGCAGGAACATTTTGATTTGCAATTCTAATAGCTAGTCCTTGTGCAATTGCAGTTTTTCCAACTCCTGGTTCACCAATTAAACATGGATTATTTTTAGAACGTCTATTTAAAATTTGAACTATTCTTTGAATTTCTTTTTCTCTTCCTATTACCATATCAAGATTATTGTTTTTTGCTTTGTTAGTTAAATTTGTACCATATACATCTAAGAATTTTTTCTTTTTATTTTGTTTTTTATTCTTCCTTTTTTCAACTTTAACTTTTTTTCTAGAGTTACCAAACTCTTCATCATCTTGTTTAGAAGGTCTCTTTGCACCAAACATATTAGAAAAAATTGAACCAAGAGGAATAGCAGCACCTGTAATTTTAGGTCCATCCTCATTTTCATTTTGACTGTCAAAGGTAATAGCACCTTCAATGTTTTCAATATCTTCTAAATTAATGTTTTCTGCTAAATCTTTAAAAAGAGATTCAAATTGTTTAGTCATATCATTAATAAATGGTTGTTGTTTAGAAAAAGCCTCGTTTTGTCCTGATAAAACTTCTGCTGGATTTATACCTTTCTTTTTTGCACAAGAGTAACAATACCCTTCTAGGGTTTCTTTATCATTTTCTACTTTTTTATAAAAAATTATTGCTGGGTTTTCATTACATTCTGAACATAACATATATTTAAAATTCCTCATTTCTGTTTAAATTTAATCTATAATATCATACCTCAAAATTGTTAAATAGTCAATAATTTAATAAAATGTTGATTAATAAAAAAATTAATGTTATAATAAAGTAGAGTACATAAGAAAGGGAAAATGAAAAATGAATGTAATACTACCAGACAAGCAAAAAATAAAAAATAGACAAGTTATAATATATACAACAATCATTGCAATTTGTGCAATATCAATAATCGTAGCTTTTTATGTTCAACTTAATTCTATGTTTGATATAAAAAAATTATTAGGAATAAAACGGAGAAGAAGGAAGTTATGCTAATAAAAATGATGAACAAATAGAAACTTTAAAATCTGAATTTAGTGATATTTTTTCTAATAGTTTAGTAAATAATAGTGAACAATATGATAACAAAAAGACAAATAAAGACAAAAACATTGTTTTTACAAAATATGAAAAGAAAGAAACTAAATTAAATAGTTATGACTTTGATATTCATATTCCAAATATTAATATTGATAATGATGTTGCAAATAAATTTAATGAAGAAATAGAAAATACATTTGTAAAAATTGCTAAAAATGTTTTAAAAAGTGAAAATAAAAATATAATTTATACAGTAGAATATGTAGCAAATATTCAAGACAATATTTTATCTGTTATGATTAAATCAAATTTAAAAGAAGGTTCAAATGCACAAAAAGTAATAATACAAACATATAATTATAATTTAAGAACAAACAAAGAAGTAAATCTAGAAGATGTTATAGAAAAGGAAAATATAGATAAACAAAAAGTTCAAAATTTAATAAAAGAAGAAATATCAAATGAACAAAAAAAATCACAAGATTTAAAATCATTAGGTTATAATGTTTATAGCAGAGATTCATCAAGCGATATTTACACCATAGAAAAGTCAACTGAATTTTATTTAACAGGAAATACATTATATATAATATATGCATATGGAAATGAAACATCTACAAGTGAAATGGATTTAGTTATAATATAAAAAGAAGCTTTTTAAAAGCTTCTTTTTATGGTTGTTCTCCTAAATTAATTGTTAATTCTTTTTCTTGTTCGTTACGATTAACTTTTATTTTCATTTCATCTCCAATTTTATGAGTATTTTTTATTTTATTTAATTCATCCATTTTGGTTATTTTTTTACCATCTGCTTCAATTATAACATCACCTGGCTTAATACCAGCTTTTTCAGCAGCAGAGAAATCATCAACAGATTTAACATAAATTCCAGTAACTAAATTATTTGCTTTTGCAGTTTTTTCATCTAAATCCATACCAGAGATTCCAATATAAGGTCTTTTTACTTTACTATATTGAATTAATTGTGAAGTAATATCTGTTGTAGAATTAATTGGTATAGCAAATCCCATACCTTCAATTCCTGTACCAGAAAGTTTTAAAGTATTTATACCAATAACTTTACCTTCACTATTAACTAATGCACCGCCACTGTTACCAGAGTTAATAGCTGCATCTGTTTGAATTAAAGTAAATTTTTTACCATCAGAATCTGTAACTTCACGATTAACTGCACTTATAACACCACAAGTAATACTGCTTTGCAATCCTAGAGGATTACCAACAGCCATAGCGAATTCTCCTACTTTAATATTATCAGAATCTGCAAATTCTGCCTTAGAAAGATCAGTTTTATCTATTTTAATAACAGCTAAATCTGTTTGTTCATCTTTTCCAATTATTTTAGCATCGTATTTTGTTTCATCATTAAATAATGTGACTGTAACTTTTGTAGCATCAGAAACTTCATAATATGATTCAGAAGAAGAAGTAGCAACTATATGATTATTTGTTAAAATATAACCATCTTCACTAATAATAATACCTGAACCGCTAGCTGTTGCAGTTTGAGTTCCTGCATTTCCAAACATTGAAAAAATTGAATTTACATTATATTCTACTTGAATTCCAACAATTGAAGGTAATATTTTATTAGCTGCATATACTGATGTATCAGAATAATTTGATAAAGAAGTTTGGTTTACATATCCACTATTTTCTGATAAATTCTGTGTATTTGTTGTACTAAAATTATTTGTTCCAAATAATTTAGATTTTATAGAGGGAACTCCAAAACATGTTCCAATAACTAAAGAACAACCTAGTACTCCACTAAGAAATGGAATAAAAAAACTTTTTCCAAAACCTAATTTTGTGTTAGACCTTTTAGGCTCATATAAAGATTTATATGAATCAGGACTAGCAGCCTTAAAACCATTATTTTTATTTTCATTTTCTTCCATTATAAAAACCTCCTGTTTATATTTTATAATATAACAAGATTATATTACAATAGATTTGTGAAAGTTTTGTGAAAAAAATTCGAAATTTATAATAAAAAATATTGAAAAAAAAAAAGTTAAAATATATAATAATAAAAATAAAAAAGAAAAGGATGAAAAATATGAAAAAAACAAGTGGAATAACAATAATATCATTAATCATAACTATTATAGTATTATTAATAATAACTTCAATTGCTGTATATAATGGAAGCAATATGATAAAAAAAGTAAAATTAGAAGAATTAAGAACAAATATGTTATTAATTCAAGGAAAAGCAAGAGAATATGTTGAAGAAGCAAATTTTAAGTTAGGAATAGATATCGACTCAGCATCAGATAAAAATGAAAGAATAGAATCAGCAAAAACGGAATTGAAAGGAACACCAATAACTAATGTTGATTCAAATATAGTTGGAACTGTAGAAACAGGAGAATTTGTTTTTTATTATGAATTAAGTAAAGAAGATTTAAATGATATGGGTTTAGACAAAATAGAATTAGACACAGATGAGAAATATATTGTTAAATATGATATAAATAATTTAAAAGTAGCAATCTATAATACTATCGGTTATAATGGTTCATATTCTTTGGAAGAAATAGAAAATATAGAGGATTAAATAAAATAGAAAAGAAAGAAAAATGCAAAAATGAAAGAAAAAGAATTAGAAAGATTAACAAAGCTAAAAGAAATAGAAAAAGATCTATATGAAAAAGGATTTAAAAACATATGTGGAATAGATGAAGCAGGAAGAGGACCTCTAGCAGGTCCTGTTGTTATTGCTGGAGTTATTATGCCAAAAGACTCTATGATAGAAGGTATAAATGATTCTAAAAAAGTATCTGAGAAGAAAAGAGAAAAATTATATGATTTAATTATAGAAGAAGCAATTAGTTATTATGTTTCAATAATTGACCATGAAACAATAGATGAAATAAATATTTTGAATGCAACTAAAAAGGGAGTTACAGAGGTAGTGGAAGGCTTAAATATTAAGCCAAATTTGATATTAGTTGATGCATTAGAACACATAGATACAAAAGGAATACCATATGAACCAATAATAAAAGGAGATGCAAAATGTTATAATATTGCAGCAGCTTCAATTATAGCAAAGGTTACAAGAGATAGAATAATGAGAGAGTGGGATGAAGTTTACCCACAATATGGATTTATATCACATAAAGGATATGGAACAGCTAAACATATTTCAGCAATAAAAGAATTTGGAGCTTGTCCAATTCACAGAAATACTTTTATAAAAAAATTCATATAAACCAATGAGAAGTCTGCTTTTTTCTCCAATCATGGAATATCATTTGCTTAATACTCTCCCTTCTTAGCAGGAACCATACTATTATTTTTTATTTCATTACTCGGCTCCCTTCATACGCTAAGAAGTTGTTATATTAGAAAACGAGCCTCTTTCACTCAGACCCTTTCGTACCTCAAGTACCGTGAACATCCCTCATTTTCTAATATAACAACTTCTAAAGCTTTTCCAGTCACATTCGTAATTACATGCAAAATAATATAATACATTTTGAGCATGAAAGAGGCGCATTCTAATAATTTAGTATTTCTTTTTGAACGCAATGAACGATTAAATAAAAAATAATAGTATGGTTCCTGCTAAGAAGGGAGAGTATTAAGCAAATGGTGTTCTATGATTGGAAAAAAAGAAAGCTTTTTCATTAATTAGAAAGAGAGGTTATTCATGAATATTTTAGAAATTATTGAAAAGAAAAGAGACAAAAAAGAATTAAGTAAAGAGGAAATAAATTTCTTTATAGAAAAATATATAACTGAAGAAATTACAGATTATCAGGCTGCAGCTTTAGTTATGGCGATTTTTATTAATGGAATGACGAAACAAGAAACTACTTATTTAACTTTAGCAATGGCAAATTCAGGAGAAATTATTGATTTGTCAAAAATAAATAAAACTATTGTTGATAAACATTCAAGTGGAGGAGTTGGAGATAAAGTTTCTTTAATTTTGCTCCCTTTAGTTGCGTCAATAGGTGTTCCTGTAGCAAAAATGTCCGGCAGAGGATTAGGCTTTACAGGTGGAACAGTAGATAAGTTAGAATCTATTCCTGGATATAAAACAGACATAGATATCCACAATTTTGTAAAAAATGTGGAAAACATTCGGGATAAGTATAATTTCACAAACTTTAAATTTAGTTCCGGCAGATAAAAAATTATATAATTTGAGAGATTCTATTTCAGCAGTTGAGAGTATACCTTTAATAGCATCTAGTATTATGAGTAAGAAAATTGCAAGTGGTGCAGATAAAATAGTGTTAGATATTACGGTTGGAAGTGGAGCTTTTATGAAAAATATAGATGATGCAAGAAAATTAGCTGAGGAGATGATTGAAATTGGTAAATTAGCAAATAGAGAGACTATATGTGTTTTGACAAATATGGATGAACCATTAGGAAAATCAGTAGGTAATACTTTAGAGGTAATTGAATCTATAAAATCATTAAAAGGAGATATATCTCAAGATGTAGAAGATATTGTTTTAGAATTGGGAGCTTATATGGTAATTTTATCTGGAATTGAAAACACATTAAAAAGTGCAAAAAAAATATTAAAACAAAATCTTTATAATGGAAAGGCTTTTAATAAGTTTAAAGAATTAGTTGCTAATCAAAATGGTGATGTTTCATATATAGAAAATTTAGAAAAATTTGAAAAAGCAAAATATATTGAACCTATATATAGCAGAAAAAATGGATATGTTTATAATATTGATGCTAAAGAAGTAGGAAAAATTGCTTGTAATTTAGGAGCAGGAAGAATAAAAAAGGAAGATAAAATAAATTATTCAGTTGGAATTGTATTAAATAAAAAAGTTGGATATTTAGTTAAAGAAAAAGATGTTTTAGCATATATACATTCTGATGATATAGAAAAATTAGAACAAGCAAAAAAAGATTTAGAAAGGGTTTTTATAATAAAAGAAGAAAAACCAGAAGTAAAAAATACTATATTACAAATAATAAAGTAGAAATTTGTGGAATTTTAGGAAAATGTGTTTAAAAAAATATTATTATATGTTATAATAATAAAGAAAAAATTAATAAATGAACATGGAAAGGATAAAAAAATGAAATTATTTAGAAAAGAAAAAGAGACAAAAAAATATTATGATAAAGGACAAATATTTGTAAAAATAATGGCTGCTTTTTTAGCTTTATTAATGTTAGTTGGAACAGTAGGATCATTAATTTATGCTTTATTTTAAAATATAAATAGGAGAAATATATGATTATTAATATAGGAATGAATTGGGAAAATTTTTATAAGGATAATATTTTAACATATATAAAATCTTTACAGTCTAATCCATTACAATTAATTACATTAATAATTGACTTATCAATTGTTATATTTTTATTATACTGTTTTTTCAGGATTGTAAAAGGTTCTAGAGCCTTGCAATTAATAAAAGGAATAGCTTTTTTAGTTATTGCAACTTCTTTAAGTGGTTTATGTAATTTAAAAATACTAAATTGGATATTAACTGGAATTATGAATTTAGGTGTAATTGCTATTATAGTAATTTTTCAGCCAGAACTAAGAAGAGCTCTTGAACAATTAGGAAGTAATAAAATAACAAAATTTTTTGGAATAGATAAAGATATTGAAACAAAAACAAAAGAAGATATATATAAAGTTGTAATTGCTGCAACAGAACTTTCGAAAACAAAAACAGGAGCATTAATTGTTTTAGAAAAAGATATAAAAATACAAGACATAATAGCTACAGGAATTCCAATGGATGCTGATGTATCACCACAATTATTAGTAAATATATTTGAGCCTAAAACACCACTTCATGATGGGGCAGCTATTATTTCAGGTAATAAAATAGCGGCAGCAGCTTGTGTACTTCCTTTAGCAGATGACAAAGATATTTCAAAAGAATTAGGAACAAGACATAGAGCAGCAGTTGGTATTTCAAAGGAATCAGATAGCTTAGTTGTAATAGTTTCAGAAGAAACTGGAAAAATTTCAGTAGCAAAAGACGGAATACTTATAGCAGATGTTAGAGAAGATGTATTAAAGAAAATTTTAATAAATAATTTGATAACAAAAAGATTTACAAGTGAAAAAAAAGAAAGTGAGAACAAAATTAAATTTCTAAAAAATAAATTTAAAAAAGAAAACTAAAAAGGTCGCATAAAGCGACTTTTAAGTTTTGGAAAGGAAAAAAATTGAGAAATATAAAATTAACGATAGAATATGATGGAAAAGAGTTTAATGGGTGGCAAAAGCAACCTAATAAATTAAATATTCAAGGTAATATAGAAAATGCTATTGAAAGAATTACAGGAGAAAATGTTGAATTAATGGCATCTGGAAGAACAGATAGAGGTGTTCATGCAATACGGACAAGTTGCTAATTTTAAAACAAATTCTACTTTACCTATTGAAAAATTTCCAATTGCATTAAATAGTAATTTAAAAAAATCAATTATAATAAAATCAGCAGAAGAAGTTGATGAAAGTTTTCATAGTAGGCTTACTTGTAAAAAGAAAAAGTATAGATATATTATAAATAATTCTAAATTTGGAACAGCAATATATAGAAATTTGGAAACTCATATTCCTCAAAAACTAAATATAGAAAAAATGCAAGATGCAATTAAGTATTTTGTTGGAGAACATGATTTTAAAGCATTTAAAGCAAGTGGTACAAGTAGCAAAAGTAGTATAAGAACTATCTATAATGCAGAAGTTATAAAAAAGGAAAATGAAAAAATATGGATAGAACTAACAGGAAATGGATTTTTATATAATATGGTAAGAATTATAGCGGGAACTTTAGTTGATGTTGGCTTTGAAAAAATTGAACCAAATAAAATACCAACAATAATAGAATCAAAAGATAGAAAAAATGCTGGAAAAACCTTACCTCCACAGGGATTGTATTTAGTAAGTGTTTTTTATGATTAACAAAATAAATTGGCAAAGCATAAAATATAACAAAAAAGGAGAGAAGAAAAATGAATGTTTTACTTATATTTTTTGCATTGCCATTAGCAACTATTATTATATCAATTGCTTTACAAAAAATATTTAAAAATCCTGTATTAGTTGCAGCAATTATATTTGCAATATTTATTGTAGTAACTTTTATTATAGGTGATTTAAATTTTTTAATTGCAACTATAATTTATACAATAATAGCTTTTATTACAGCATCTTTAGTAAAACTTATTTGTAGACTGATAAAATGTTTTAGAAGAAATTGTTACAACAATTCTGAAAATAACAGTAATAATACAGAAGATGAAACTGATAATAATTGTAGTTGGAATTGTAGTGCAAACTTAAATGGTTTAAATACAAGAGTTAATATAATTCCAAATTCTAATACTAATTACACAAGATATAGAAGATAAATATTGTAATATACATATATTCTATGATATAATAGGATATGTGTATATTGTTTTTAAGAGAGATTAGAAAAGGGATAATATAAAGGAGAAGAAATGTCAGAAGAAAATTTCACAATTGAAAAAATGATTCAAAAAGTTGAAAAAGCATCATCAACATTTGAAAAAACAAATACAGAACTTAAAAGAAAGTTTTTAATATGGAATATAGAAGCATTTAATATTATTGCATCACATGTAAGTGTAAATAAAGGTACATTTGGAACAGGTTATCCTTTTTATGTGTTAGACAAAAATTTAGAAGGAAAATTACCAATAATAAGTGAACAAATAAGATATAATAGAGAATTAATAAGAAATGGAGAACCATTTCAAAAATCTATTTGGCTATGTAAACCTTGTTTAGATAGAAAATATTCTAAAATGCCAGATTTAAAGAAAATATGCAAACCATGTCCAAATATGATTGATAAATTAAAACCTAGAAAACTTATAAATAGATTACCAGATTTAGATATGTGGCTAATTTGTGAAGATGGAAAAATTGAAATAGCGGAAAATGAATTAAAGAAGTTATTAGAATTTTATGGTATGAGACCATCTGATAAAGATCCGATGAAATCTATAGAAGATATTTCAGAAATTTCAGAAATGTTAAAAAATAATATTATTCCTAAAATATTTTTGCCAATAGATACTCATATTGTTGAATATTCAGAAATAAAAAAATTAATTAAAAAATTACCTGAAGAATTACGAGAATCGAAAAAAGAGGGAAGAAAACCATATTTACCTATACATCCTATATCTTATAGAAAACAATGGCAGTATGATGATGAAGCATATAATTTTATATATGATTATTTATCAGCTTTTACAGCATTTAATATTCAAGATGACTTACAAAAAGAATTAGAAAATAGTAGATATATGGTGTCAACTGAATTTGAATCAGAAGAACTATTTCAAATTCTTTTAAATTCTGCAACAATTTCAAATAATAGAAGATTCCATACACCAGAATTAGAGGATATTTTCATAGAAAAAGTCGAACAATGGAAAATGCTAAAAAATAAAAGTGAAAAAAATGATGAAGACGAAATATCAAGATAGTAAAAATCAAAGGAGAAGGATATTTATGAAAAGAATAGATTTACATATACATACAACTATGTCAGATGGTGGACTAACACCAAAAGAAATCATAGATGAAGCGTATAAAAACGATGTTTCAGTCATTGCAATTTCAGACCATGATACAATAGAAGCTTATAGTGAAGAATTAATATCTTATGCCAAAAGTAAAAACATACAAATAATAAGTGCAGTAGAAATATCTACTAAAAATAATAAAGCTGGAATTCATGTTTTAGGTTATAATATTGACTTAAATAGTAAAATATTTAGAGAAAAATTATATAAAATAAGAAATGCTAGGCATGAATATTTGCATAATGTAACTAAAAAATTACAAGAAATAGGTTATTATTTAAATGAAAGAGAACTAGATAAAATTGATGCTGTAACAAAAGCACATATAGCGTTAGATGTTATTAACAATGAACAAAATAAAAAATTATTATTAAAAGATTTTGGACATATTCCAAATAAAGGAGAATTTATAGAAACAATTATGAATGAAAACTGTCCAGCTTATGTAAAAAAAGAAACTGTAACACTAAAAGAAGCAGCAGAAATAATTAGAGAAGCAAATGGAAAGGTAGTTTTAGCTCACCCAGTTGCTTATAAACATGAAGATAATTTTACAGATGAAGATATTTTAAATATTGTAAAAGATATGAAACCAGATGGAATAGAAGCAAATTATTTATATGTAGATAGTAATAATAACATAATAAATGAAGCAGAAAGATGGAACAACTTTGCAAGAAAAAATGATTTATTTGTAACAGTTGGTTCAGATTTTCATAATAAAGATGGAATTAGACCGGAAATAGGATTTGTTAATACAAACTTTGTTTTAGATGATAAAACTATAGATAATATTATTGAAAATTTAATGAAATAATTATAAAAAGAGAAGAGGTAAAAAATGATTGAGGTATTACAAGATACACTAATTGATAGTGTAAAACTTTTACCATTTTTATTTATAACATATTTAATAATGGAATATATTGAACATAAAACAAGTGAAAAGTCAAAACAAACAATAAAAAAATCTGGAAAATTAGGACCATTATTTGGTAGTATATTAGGAATATTTCCACAATGTGGTTTTTCAGTTTCAGCAACTAACTTATATTCAGCAAGAGTTATAACATTAGGAACTTTAATTTCTGTATATTTATCAACATCAGATGAAATGTTACCAATATTTATTTCAGAAGCGGTACCAATTCCAATTATTATAAAAATTCTAGCTACAAAATTAATAATTGGAATGATATCAGGATTTATAATTGATTTTGTATATCAAATTATAAAAAAACAAAAAACAGAAGAAGAAAAAATAATTGATATTTGCGAGAAAGAACATTGTCATTGTGATGAAAAAGGAATTGTTAAATCTGCTTTAAAACATACTATAAATATTTTTATTTTTATAGTGCTTATAACATTAATTATAAATTTCATAATCTATTTTGCAGGAGAAGATTTAATAGCTAAATTTTTTGAAACAAACACAATATTAGGACCAGTTATAGCAGGGGTAATTGGATTAATCCCAAATTGTGCATCATCTGTTATATTGACACAATTATACTTAGAAAATGTTATATCTGTTTCAACAATGGTATCAGGTTTATTAGTTGGTGCAGGAGTTGGACTAGCAGTATTATTCAAAACAAATAAAGGAATAAAAGAAAATTTGAAAATAGTAGGATTATTATATGTAATTGGAGTTTTATCAGGTATCTTTATTCAGCTGATAGGAATACAATATTAAAAATTACCAATTAATATTTTTACAAGTATTAGGCATACTACACCAGGCAATCCAAGTAGACCAACTAAAATACTTGTAAAAATATTTAAACCAATATGAAATCCAAAATTTGAACCTACTAAGTTTATTATAAAAATAACTAATCCACCTAAAAAAGAATTTAAAACTAATTTTAAAATCTTTTTTAGTGGTACAATAAAAATTCTACCAAATATAAAAATAAAACATATACAAGCCAAATATGTTATTATATTTTTATCCATAATAATCTCCTAAAAAATGATAATATTTTATATTATCATTTTTATGCATATTTTTGGACAAATATTACCTTAACTTACTTCTTCTTCATTTTCTACAAATGAATATTTTTTATCATTTATCATATCTACTTGAATTCCTTTTGTTTTTGCTAGTTTAATTAAATAATCAAGCTTAGCCTGATTTGCTTTTATTTCATATACATAGTAATCAACTAATTCTTCTTTTGCAAATTCAAAGTTTTTATTGTTTGTTTTTAAATCTTCTCTTGTTTTTATAATACTTTTTATTAATTCAATTTCTTTTTCCATTTCAGTTTTTTCTAATATTTTTTGTTCTTTTATATATTCTTCTTGCATAAAAATTCTCCTTTTTATGAAATTTTTTACTTTTATTATATTCTTTAAGTTGTTTTTTTATTCAAAAAAAGGTATTTTTTTCGCTTAACCCCTTGTTTTTTTCGCGATTTTATAGGATAATATATATGTATGAATTTATTTTATAGAAAGGATTTTTTTAATGAAATATATAGATAAATTTTTGAAAGTTCTAAATACAGATAGAAATACTTTTGCAACATATATATTAACATTAATTTCTGCATATTTAGCAGTTGATAGATTGGTTGAAATGTTATTTATGATATTTACAGGTGTTTCATATTCTTATTGGGGACCAATACAATATACAATTGCTTTAGCTTGTCCAATGCTTGCGTATTCACTTTCACCAGGTTCTAAATTTGCAACTTCTAAAGCAAAAAAAGTAACTTTATTTTATATTTACATGATAGGGCTACATATTATAGCAGTTTCTATGTTAACACAATGGCTAAATATGGGTGCATGGCTATTATTATTATCTGTTCCAAATTATACAGAATTAATTACAGGATTTTCAGATTTAATAACACCAGCAATGGTTGCAATTTCTTTATATTTACCTTTAGTTACAATATATCCATTATTTAAATGGCTATACTTTGATGTAAATGATAGTCAACTTAGAAAACGTTCTATATGGGATTATAAAGGAATTAGCCTATCTGATAAAAAGAAAGATACAGGACCATATACTTGTGAAATTCATTTCTGTACAGAATATGAGACAGGTAGAAGTATCACGATGCCAGAAATTTCTAGATACCAATCAGTATTTGTTTGTGGTGGTTCAGGTTCTGGAAAAACAGCAAAAGTATTTGAACCTATGATAGCAAAAGATATAGAAAGAAAATACTTTTTCAAAGAAGCATCAAAAGAATTAGGATTTACTGCATTAAGAACAGGGATAGCTTCATTAGATGCGCCATATGATAATGATTATTTAAATAAAAATTTCAGCTTAAATATGCTAATACCGACGCAAGGAAAAGAATCTTTATATAAAACATATATGAAAAAAATAACTTTATTTGGTTCAGGAAAGGAAGCTGTATATAAAGACCTTGGATTTGCAGTAATGGCTCCAGACTATGAATTAATTAGTCACATGGTTGATGTTTGTAACAATTTTGGAGTATCTTGTAAAATAGTTGACCCAGAAAATCCAGATTCAGTTGGACTAAATCCATTCGTTTATAAAGATTCTGACAAAGTTGCAACAACAATATCTGCTGTAATAAAAGCAATGTATAACACTTCTAATTTAGAAGTTGATGAAGTATATAAAGAAAGTATTGTTATGCAAGCAATAGAAAACTTAGTAATTCTTCTAAAAGAAATGTACCCTAGAATGAATGATGGTAAACTACCTAATATTGAAGATATGTTAAAAATGTTTACAAATTTTGAATTAATCGAAAAAATGTGTGAAATATTAGCACATAATGAAGAATTATCTAAAAAATATGAGGTTTTACTTACATATTTCAAAAAGAATTTTTATGCTAATGCTCCAGGAAAAGCTAATATAGAAAAATACATTTATTCAGCTGTAAGCCAACTTGATAATTTACTTAGAATTCCTGGTGTAAAAAGTATAATATGTAATAGAACAAATAACATAAATTTTGATGATATGCTTTCAAATTCAGAAGTAATATTTATCTGTACTAGACGTGGAGATTTAGGAGCAGCCGGTTATAAAGCATTTGGACTATTTTTCTTAATGTCAATGCAAAATGCTGTACTTAGAAGACCTGGAATAGAAGATTCAAGAACACCATATTTCTTATATGTTGATGAATTTTCAGACTTCATCTGTAAAGATACAGTTGCAATGTTTACTATGTATAGAAAATATAAAGTTGGAAATGTAATTTCAGTACAAAACTTAGCACAATTAGATACACCTGATTTAGCTGTAAATTACAGAAATACAATTCTTTCAAACTGTGCTAATAAAATATACACAGGAAATGGAGTATATGATGAACTAGAATGGTGGGGACATGAATTTGGCACAAGGAGAGAATGGTCATATTCTAATAGTTTTGATGCAGAAAAACTTGAATATGATACTAAATGGGGAAGTGTAAAATGGGATTTCAAACCTTATTTTAAACCGGGTAAATTACAAAATTTAGGATCACAATTTGCATTTAAAATAAAAGCTAAAAATGGAAAATATGAAATAGGACATGGGGAATTTGGATATTTACCATCTAAATATAAAGAACCACATAAAGTAAAAACATATGATTTTAGCAAATATTCAAATAATGTTACAACAAAAGCAGAAGAAGATATTTCAAATAATAAAAAATTTAATCCTATGAAAGTTAATTTTAGAGATAATACAAATAATGGAGATATTGATCCAATACAAACAGATATAACAGATTCAAAATTCGTTTTTGATAATGATGATGCTATTGTTGTAAATTTAAAAAAGAAACCATCGAAGAAAAATTAAATGGATTAGGGGACACTCCTTAGCAGGTTTGCCAGGGTGGTGTTCCATTATTTTTTATTTAATCGTTCATTTCGTTCAAATAGAACTTGTAAATTATTAGAATGTGCCGCTTTCACGCTCAAAATGTATTATATTATTTTGTATGTAATTACGAATGCGACTGGAGTAAAATTAGAATCTCTTAAATCATTTTATGGAAAATGTTCACGTCGAACAGCTTTGCTGTGAGGACTAAGTGAAAGGGTGCCATAAAATGATTTTAGAGATTCTTGTTTTATGTAGGAAGCCGAGTAATGAAATAAAAAATAATATAATACATTTTGCCCTGAACATCCCTCATTCTAATAATTAACAATTTCTAATTTTCACTCCAATCAATCATAAATAAAAAATAATGGAACACCACCCTGGCAAACCTGCCAAGGAGTGTCCCCGAATCCATTTATTCAACAGTTACTGATTTTGCTAAATTTCTTGGTTTATCTACATCTAATCC
>CAZBMU010000022.1:0-17636 GCA_964493175.1 uncultured Clostridium sp. | reverse complement strand
TCAAATCTCAGTTTGTCGAGATGTTTGGAAGCATAGAAAAACAAATCGAATTAAAAGAGTATATAACTTCGTTGGATGCAGGTAAAAGTTTAGCTGGTGATGAAAAATGTATTAACAAAGTATTAAAAACGGGTAGTGTATCTTATGATTATTTTGATGAAGAGGAAATTAAGAATCTACCAGTTGATTATATTCCTAAAGAGGAACATAAAGTAAATATTGGAGATGTTATTATTAGTAGAATGAATACAACTGAACTTGTTGGAGCAGTAGGGTATGTTTGGAAAGTAAAAGATAATGTTTATATTCCAGATAGACTTTGGAAGGCAAATTTAAAGAATGAAACTAATCCTATTTTTCTATGGCAATTACTTATACAAAAAGATATGAAAGAACAAATTCAAAGAATATGTTCAGGAACAAGTGGAAGTATGAAAAATATTTCTAAAGAAAAATTTTTAAAATTAAAAGTTAAAGATGTTCCAATTGAGTTACAAAATGAATTTGCAGAGTTTGTTAAACAAATCAATAAACAGAAATTTGAAAGTGAGATAGAGCTTACAAAAATACAAAAGAACATATTTTATAAATGGGGGAGATAATATGTCAAATTTTGATTTTATATTAAAAAACGGAATTTTTAAGACATTTGCTGAAGCATCAGTAGAGGCAGAAAAAAGCATTGCAGTAACTAATGTGTCTTGTACGATAATGTGTAGAAGAGCATTAGAATTAGCTGTTAAATGGTTATATGCAAATGACCAAGAATTAACAATTCCATATCAAGATAATTTATCTTCCTTAGTTTATGACATTAACTTTAAGAATATGATTGATGAAAATATTTTTAAAGAAATAACTTATATTATAAAATTAGGCAATTTCTCAGTGCATAGTAATAAAAAAGTTACTAGAGATGAGGCTGTTATATGCTTGAAATATTTATTTGATTTTATGAATTGGATTTCATACTGTTACGACCAAAATTATGAAGATGTAAAATTTGATGAATCTATATTGCCAAATCTAAGTAATGAAAATCTTAAGAAAGAAGAAAGAGAAAAACTAGAAAATAAATTATATGAAAAAGACATTGAATTAGAAAAGACATTAAGAGAAAATGAAGAGTTAAGAAAGAAATTAACAAATGAAAGAACTAGCAAGAAAGAGTCTTATAATTTCAAGGTTGATGATATTAGCGAATTTGAAACCCGAAAAAGATTTATAGATTTGGATTTAGAAATTGCAGGATGGGAATTTGGAAAGAATATCGTTGAAGAATTAGAAGTTAGTAATATGACTCCAACACAAGACAAAGGCTTTGTTGATTATGTTTTATTTGGAGAAAATGGAAAACCTTTAGCGGTAGTTGAGGCTAAAAGAACAAGTAAAGATGCCAAATATGGACAACAACAAGCTAAACTATATGCTGATTGTATAGAAAGAGAATATGCTCAAAGACCTGTTATTTATTATACAAATGGTAAGGAAATCTATATGTGGGATGATTTAGATTATCCAGAAAGAAAAGTTGCAGGATTTTATACACAAAATGAGTTACAATTGTTGATAAATAGAAGAAAATCTAAAGAAAATTTAGAGCATATATTTGTAAATGATAAAATAACAAATAGACCGTATCAATTGGAGGCTATTAAAAATGCTTGTGAAGCTTTTGAACAAAAGCACAGAAAAGCTTTGTTAGTTATGGCTACAGGAACAGGAAAAACAAGAACAGCAATATCTATTGTTGATGTTTTAACAGGGAAAAATTGGGTACAAAATGTTTTATTTTTAGCAGACAGAACAGAACTTGTAAAACAAGCAGAGAAAAACTTTAAAAAACTTCTTCCAGACATGTCTTGTTGTAATTTATTGTCTTCAAAAGATGGAGATCCAGAAGACAGTAGAATAGTGTTTTCTACATATCAAACAATGATAAATTGTATTGATACAGTAAAATCTAAAGATGGCAATAAATTATTTACGGCAGGTCATTTTGATTTAATTATTATTGATGAGGCACATAGAAGTATTTATAAAAAATATCAAGCTATATTTGATTATTTTGATGGTTTATTAGTTGGATTAACAGCTACTCCAAGAAATGATGTAGATAAAAATACATATAAATTTTTTGAATTAGAGAACAATGTACCTACATTTGTTTATGAATATGATGAAGCTGTAAAACAAGGATATTTAGTGAATTATCACACTATAAAAACAAATACAGAATTTTTAGATAGAGGAATTAAATATAGTGATTTAAAAGAAGAAGATAAAGAAGAATATGAAAATTTATTTGAAGAAGATGAAGTTATACCTGATGAAATAAGTTCTTCTGCAATTAATTCGTGGCTATTCAATAGAGATACAATAAAATTAGTATTAGAAACTTTAATGGAAAAAGGATTAAAGGTTGAAGGTGGAGATAAATTAGGAAAAACTATCATTTTTGCTAGAAATCATAGACATGCTGAAGAAATTGTTAAAGTATTTAATTCATTATATCCAAAATATAGTGGAGATTTTGCAAGGGTTATAGACAATCAAGTGAATTTTGCAAGTACAGTAATAGAATCATTTGAGGTACCTGAAAAGTTTCCTCAGATAGCTGTTTCAGTAGATATGTTAGATACAGGTATAGATGTTCCTGAAGTACTAAATTTAGTATTCTTTAAACCTGTTAAGTCAAAAATCAAGTTTTGGCAAATGATAGGTAGAGGAACAAGACTTTGTAAAGATTTATTTGGAGAAGGTATAGATAAGCAACAATTTTATATATTTGATTGTTGTAGAAATTTTGAATTCTTTGAAGAAAATGAAAGAGGAATTGAAGCTGGTAATACAGTATCTTTAACAGAAAAAATATATATTTTAAAACTAGATATGATAACTGAATTAGAAAGCATGGAATACCAATCACAGGAGGAATATAAAAACTATAGAGAAGAATTGGTTAATGAATTTATTTCTAGAATAAATGGGTTAAACAGAGAAAGTTTTGTTGTTAGAGGTAAAACGGTATATATTGATAAATATTCTAAAAAAGAAAAGTGGGAACATGTTGATTATGTATCATATGACGAAATAAAAGAACAATTAATTCCAATATTTCTAAGTGAAGATAGTGATGAATATGCTAAAAGATTTGATAATCTGGTTTATGGTGTACAAATTGGAAGAATGAGATTTAAAAATATTAAAAGACAAACATCACTATTATCAGAATTAGTAGAAAGTCTAAAGAAATTGGGAACAATACCTCAAATTGTTGAAAAGAAGGAATTAATAATGTTTGCATCTGATGAAGAATATTGGCAAAAAGCTGATTTCTTTGAATTAGAAAAAGCAAGAAAAGAATTAAGAGAATTAATTAAATTTATAGATAATCCACCTAGAAAGATATGGAGTATTGACATCGAAGATAAATTGACTATAGATGAAGATGGAGAACATGCTGTCTTAACGCCAACAGGAGATTATACGAATTATAAGAAAAAAGTTACAAAATTTTTAAATGGAAATTTAGATAATATGATAATCTATAAAATAAAACATAATCAAAAACTAAATGATGCTGAAAAGAGAGATTTAGAGAGAATTATGTTTGAAGAATTAGGAAATAACAGTGAATTTGTTCAAACTTTTGGAAATAAGAATGTAATTCAAGTGGTTAGAAACATAGTTGGTTTAGATAGTGAAACAGCAAATAATATATTTTCAAAATATATTAATGATAATAGATTAAATAGTAAACAGATACAATTTGTAAAAATGCTTATAGATTATGTAATTAAAAATGGAACTATAAGTTTGCAAGTATTAACAGAAGATCCATTTAGTTCTTTAGGAGCTGTATCAGAAGTTTTTGAAGATAATGTTGGAACTTTTAAACAAATTAAACAAGATATTGAAGAAATAAATAGAAATGCTGAAATGTATGCATAATTATAATAATTGACAAGGAGAAATAATTATGGGAATAGGAAAATTAAAAGAAGTTGATATAAGAGAATTGTGGAAACATGAACAATACGATTTTTCAGAATGGCTATCTAAGAAAGAGAATATAGAAAATTTAAATGAAATTTTAGGACTAACATTAGTAGATATAAGTAAAGAAACATATGTTGGAGCTTATAGATGTGATTTATTTGCTAAAGATGAAACTACAGGAATAAAAGTAATAATAGAAAATCAACTTGAAATATCAAACCATGATCATTTAGGAAAGATTATTACATATGCTTCAGGATTAGATGCTAAAGTTGTTGTATGGATTGTTAAAGAAGCTAGAGAAGAACATAGAAGTGCCATAGAGTGGCTTAATAATAATACTAATAACAATGCAAATTTCTTTTTAATAGAAATTCATGCATATAAAATTGGAGATTCAGATCCTGCTCCAATGTTTCAAGTTGTTGAACAACCAAATGATTTTATTAAAAATAATAAATCAACTAATAGAGATGAAAGTATGAATAAATCACAAGCACAAAGAGTTGAATTTTGGAATCAATTTAATAATGTAATTATTGAAAGAGGAAAGCCATTCAATATTAGAAAAGCAACTACAGACCATTGGTACAATGTTGCAATAGGGACAAGTGATGCACATATTGATATTACTTTAGTAAATAAAGATTCTTTAATTGGTGTAGAATTATATATACCTGATAATAAAGAATTATTTGATAAACTATTTGAGAAAAAAGAGAATATTGAGAGTGACTTAGGATTCGAATTAGATTGGAGAAGATTAGATAAAAGTAAAGCTTCACGAATTGTATATTGTATTAAAGGATTAAATTTTGATGATCATAGCAATTATAATGAATTAATGAATAAGATAATAGATTTAGTTATATTGATGAGAAATATTTTTAAAAAGTATATTTAATAATTTACAAAAGAAAAGCAAAGTATAAATGTAGTTTTACAAGAGTATTTTGCTTTTTTTATAAACAGAAATAGCAAAAGCTATATTAGTAAGGGGGCTTAATATGGCAAAAAATAAACTGTCAATATATTTAATAAAAAAGGAAGTAGAAGAAGAAAAAATATTTGATAAAGAAAAAAATAATATTGAGATCTTTAAAAAACATGATGACAATAAAATTTCTTATTTTATACCTTCATATATTCATCCACCTATATGGTTAAAAAGCTTTTTTGAAATGGAGAGTGATGTGTTAAAACAAGCAAATTCACGAGTTGTCTTAATAGACAAATTAAATATTGATGGAGATGAAAGAATCTTTGCAGTTGTATTTGGCTATGCTAAGAATTTATTTGCAGAAGATGTATTAGAAGAGCAATTCGGTTTAAAAATAGTTTTAAATACTGCTGATATAAATTCTATTAGAAAAATTTCAAAAATTAGTGTTGGTGGAAATCAAAAACAAAGTCAAGAGCAAATGCCTAAAACTTCAAATATAAATGAATTTGGTTTTGATTTAGATAGAGACTTAATTAGAAATGTTACTGCTAAATGTAATGATGATTACTTTGAAAAAGCCAATATTACAGGAGGAGATATTTTTAGCCTTTTAGCAGAAATTAATATTGATAATATAGATGATTTTTTAATTAAATGTTATAAAAAATATAAAGAAGAAAAATATAAAGAAAATTTTGAATGGATTGATAATATAAAAGAAGTAAAATCAAAGAGCGATAAAACTAAGTTAGACGAAAAACTTATGAGTTATATTATAGAAAACAAATGGGAAAGTGTTTGGATGTCAATTCCAGAAGTAATATCTTGGGAAGGAATAAAAGGTTTTAAATATTTAAATGATGATGAAATTGAAGATGATATATTAATTGAAAAATTTATAGATTCTTTTAGAAATGAGTTACATGATATTTCTCAAATAAAAAGACGAAAAATTTTTATGTACGATATAAATGAAGAAGAAGTTAATAGTTGGCCAGCATATAAATGTATAAATGCTGAAGTTGAAATAGAGCAAAAAATGTATTGCTTAAATAATGGAAAATGGTATTGTATTAATAAAGATTTTTCAGAAAAAATAGAAAAAGAATACCAATTAATACAATTATCTAATGTTGATTTTATTGATTATGATGAGAATATGGAAAATGAAGATGATTATAATGAACAGCTATCAAATAGTTTGGAAAATTCTTATTTAATACATAAAATAGGAGAAATACCATTTGGAGGAGGAACAGGAAATAAAATTGAGGTTTGTGATGTAATGACTTCTAACAATGAATTAATTCATATAAAAAAGAATGGAAGTTCTGCTCAGCTTAGTCATTTATTTAATCAAGCTACAGTATCAGCAGAATTATTGTTGGATAAAGCTTTTAGAAAAAGTGTAAATAATAAAATGAAACAGTGTAAATTGGATAAGGCTTTACCAGATGATTATAAATCATCTGACTATACTATTATTATAGGTATAATAAATAAATATCATGAAGAAAGACCTAGAATTCCTTTTTTTAGTAAAGTTGCATTAAGGTATACAATAAAAAGAATAACAAACTTTGGATATAAAGTTGAGATAAAAAATATAAATAAACTATAAAATATTTAAGGAGAATTTTATGATATATATAACAGGAGATACACATTCAGATTTTACAAGATTTACTGAAGAAAAATTTCCAATTCAAACTGAAATGACAAAAAATGATTATGTAATAATCTGTGGAGACTTCGGTGGTGTGTGGACATTTGAAGAAGAAAGCAGTAGAGAAAAAGAAGCATTAGATTGGTTAAATAATAAAAATTTTACTACATTATTTGTAGATGGAAATCACGAAAATTATACAAGGCTGTATAATGATTATCCAGTAGAAGAATGGCATGGAGGAAAAGTACATAAAATTAGAGATTCTGTTTTACATTTAATGCGTGGAGAAATATTTGATATAGAAGGTAAAAAGTTTTTTACATTTGGCGGAGCAAGATCTCATGATATTCAAGATGGAATATTAGATTTAGATGAAGAAGAAAAAATATATGAATATCGTAAAAGAGGAGCTTATTTTAGGATAAGAGATTTTTCGTGGTGGGATTTGGAATTACCAACTGAAGAAGAAATGCAAAATGGAATAAATAATTTAGAAAAAGTTAATTATAAAGTTGATTATATTATTTCGCATTGTTGTCCAACAAGTATTCAAACAATACTTGGAAGTGGCACATATAAAAAAGATTATTTAACAGACTACTTTCAAAATATTATGGAAAAATGTGAGTTTAAGAAGTGGTATTTTGGACATTATCATAATAATAGACAAGTTAATAATCAATTTGTTTTATTGTATGAAGATATCGTTCCATTAGAATTCAAAAGTATTTTTGACTAATCTAAAAAAATATGCTATAATGTTATTATAATATGAATAATATATGTAATATTTCATAATATAATAACAAGGAAGTGATATAAATGAATTATAATGAAATAATATGTGAATATATTAACAAATGTAATTTAGATGAGCCATTATTTTTAGAAGAGATAAAACAATATGTAATAAATAAGTATAAAAAAGATGATATAAATGTCTTAAATAATATAAATGTAATCATAAATAGAATGTGCAAAAATGATATTTTAAAGCAGTTTTATAAAGGAATTTATTATAAACCAGTTAAAAACATTTTTGGTGAAATGCCTTTAGATAAGAATAAGGTGATAATAAAAAAATATATTAAAGATGAAAATGGAAATATCAAAGGATATATAACAGGTGCGAAATTATTCAATCAATTAGGACTTACAACACAAGTGCCAAATATTATTAATATTGTAACCAATGAATGTAAAAATTATAATGAATATAAGAATGAGAAATTAGGTGTTATAATTAGACAACCTAAAATAAAAATAAATAATGATAATTATAAATATTTACAATTATTTGATATTATTAATAATAAAGATCAAATCAATATAGAAGTTGATAATGAGGACGAAATTATATATAATTTTATTGAAGAAAATAAACTTGATTTTGAAAAGATTATAAAATATGCAAGAGACACAAAAAATAAAAAGATATTAGAGAAATTATATATTCTTGCAAGATAGGAGATTAGATGAATTTACATTTAGATAGAGCTGTTTTTAAACAATTTATAAATAAAATCAATAGTGAAACTAATATTGCTATGGATATTTTGGAAAAGGACTATTATGTTTGTTGTATACTTCAGGAATTATCTAAGAAACAAGATGAATTACAAGCATATTTCAAAGGTGGAACTGCAATATATAAAATATTGGATACAATGAATAGATTTTCTGAAGATATAGATTTAACTGTTAAAATAAATGAAGAATTAAGTAATACTCAAAAGAAGAAAGTTTTTGAAAGAACAGCTTTTGATTATAATGTTGAAGGACTAACTTTAAATAAAGAAAAAAGTATAAAATATGGAAAAAGTGAAATAGCATTTTATGATTATGAAACAGTGTTTGACTTAGATACTGCACCATTGCAAAGAGCGGGAGAAATACAAACTGAATCAACATCATTTACTGTAAGTGAACCTATTGAAGATGCAATAATTGAACCGATTATTTATAAATATGCTAGTGACATTGAAAAGAAAACATTAAAAGAAAAATTTGAAGTTGAACCAATAAAAATCAAAATTATAAAATTAGAAAGAATGTTTATTGATAAAGTATTTGCTGCAGAATTTTATTATACAAGAAAAGAATATACAGATACATCAAAACATATTTATGATTTATCTGTCTTAATAAATAATGATAAAATAAAAGAATTATTTAATAGTGAGCAAGAAATAAAAAGATTAGTTGGATATAAAAGAGAAGAAGAAAAGATAAGAACAGATGGAGTTAAGGAAGATATTAAAATAAAAGATTTTTCATATTTGAAGTGTAATTTTAATGACGAATTTATTGAGAAATTTAAGAATATGCAAGATAAATATATAATAAGTGAAAAATATAAAAAAAATATGGAACAAATAAAAAATGCATTACAAATAATAAGTAAAAAATTCAGTAAATTAGATATATAACTATTAATAAATAATGGTGGGATTTTTGAGAAAAATGTTAAATTCTTAAAAACCCCACTTTTTATTTTCGGAAATTTAAAGTGCAATTTTTTTATTTTAAAGTGCAAATTTTGAAGTGAACCCCAATTGTTAGACAAAAAGTTTAACAAGGAGAGTTCACTTCAATTCTGCACTTTATTTTTGTATTGTTGGGAGGTTTATTTTTTGAGAAAAAAGTGGTATAATGTCTACAGAAAGGACATTTGATATGCAAAAAAACTATAAAAATGATTTAGAAACAAAATATAATGATATATTTAGAAATTTATATGTACAATGGAAGTTACAAAGCAAAAAGAAATATGAAGAATTACAATCAAACGGATTAGCTAATAGTGGTGCGGGTTCAAAATCTATGTACATAGTAATAGAAGGATTAATAAATAATGCAATATGTGATTTACAACAATTATTTAATAATTTGCCAACAAAATATAATAGAAAGATATCATTTAAAAATCTAGATGTGTATAAAGAAAAAACAATAAATAACATTGATGGACATATTAATAATATGGAAAAAGAACTTAAAGATGAATACAAAAACGATTTGTTACTTACAGCTGAAACAAATGAAATTTTTCTAAACAATTTAAAAGGCAACTCTAAAAATAAAATTGACAAGTTATTTGATGAAATAACTAATCTAAGAAAAGGTAAAAAAATAGAAGGATTAGTTATATTTAATATAGTTTTTACTATATTAAGCTTTCTAATAGGTATTGCAAGTTTAGTAGTAGGAATAATTGGAATTATTAGGTAGTAATTTAAATGGAGGTTTCATATAATGAAAGAATTAATTGAAATAAAAGAAGGACATGATAGTTCATCATATTTTTGGATAATGCCTGTAAAAATAAAAGATATAAATAAAAACACAGATGATATGGATAACATTGAAGAGTGTAGAGAGTTAGAAATTTCAATAGAAGAGGAAAATATAAGAGCATACTTATTTCCGCTATTATTAGAAGTATTTAACGATGATTTGGAAGCAAATAAAAAGAGAAATGTTGAAATGATTGATTATATAAGACCAGAAGTTACTTCTTCATTTGAATGGAATTTAACATACAACTTTTTTGAGTATGAAGACATAGAACATTTAATAGAAAAAATAAAATATATAAGAAGATTATTAGAAAATGATTATAATAATCCTGAACTAAATGAGATTAAAATGGATTATGATTGGCTAATCTTTTTTTTACCTGAATATGATAGAAAAAAAGAATACTCAAAAGAAGAAAAAGATAAGTTAATAGAAAATAATAAGAATTATATAATTGACTTTTATAGTAGATTTAATGAATATATGAAAAATATGATAAAAAAGGGAAAAGATAAAGGATATACATTAATATCTTTCATGGGTCCATAAAGATAATATGAAATGAGGATAGAATGTTTAAAAGAAGTAAATTAGATAGAGTATTAAAACAACTAAAAAAGAGCAGAAATAATTATTTTTCTGGAGAACTAAATAATATTGTTTTTCTTGATTTTGACGGTGTTTTAAATTTAGATATAAATAATTATACAGGTGGTTTTAAAGCAAAAGAACCAATAGATAACCTAAATAAGTTTTGTTTAGAAAATGAGTTTAAAATAGTTGTAATAAGTTCATGGAGAAAAAGTTTGAATTACAAAGAAATATTATATGAATCAGGACTTGATAAAAAAATAGAAATATTAGGAGCAACTGATGTACTTGAAAAGGATAGAGAGTCTGAAGTTATTGATTATTTAGAAAAACATCAGAATACAAATAAATTTATTATTTTAGATGATGGGGATTATTTTGAATTGAAAAAATATCAAGTGCAAACTGTATTTGAAAAAGGATTTGATGATAAGAAATATCAAGAAGCATGTGAACTAACAAATAAAATAGATTGGAGATAATATGATTTTTGAAAACAATGAAATTGAAGAATTGAAAAAACAAAATATATATGTTGATAATAGAGAGTATTCTACAGATGAAATATTTAATTTATTGGGTTCAGTGAAATTTGGCTCAGACTTATATTATAATATGTATTATTTTGTATATGGACCACCAACAAGTATAAGATGGGCTACACCTGAACAAAGAAAAATGTGGCCACCAAGAATAAAAAAAGAAGATATAGTAGAATGCCCAAGATGTAAAGGAAAATTAAAAATAATGCAAGATGAAAATAAAGAAGAATACTATAAATGTCAAAATTGTAAATATGTTTCTTATATAATACAATCAAAAAGAAAAAATACATTAAAATGATGGAAAGATTACTATGTGGTACTATGTTTTTGGAATTTTTAGAACAAATTGAAAAGGGAGAAACAAAACCTACACATATTGAAAAAAGAAAAATAGATGAATTAGAAAAAATAGATGTAAATTAAAAAATACTATAATATAGATGAGTTTAATTTAAAGATATAGATATTTATGAAAATAGGGAAAAGATTTTTTTTCAAAAAATAATAAGAGAGAGGATAAAGTATGAAGATTATTAATGAATTTAATAAAGAAGAATTAGAAGAATTAAATAAATCTAATATTGAAATAAAAAATAAAGATTATAGTTATGACGAAGTTTCGATTTTAAAAAACGATTATTCTTATGTATATCAAGATAACAAAATATATAATAGTATAGTAAAAAAGTTTGAAATTATTCAAAGCAAATATATAGAGAATTTTGACTTTACCAAATGGAAAAGCAAAAAAGCATATAGAGTTACAGAATTAGACAAGATACTAAGCAAGATGGATTTTATGAATAAAAAATTAGTTTCAATTAAAGCTACAGGGAATGACATATATATTTCGAAAGGTTCGATGATAACTTGCTACAATAACAGTAAAGAATTGATGAAAGATGAAAAATGGGAATTAATGAAGAAGATTACTATAGATTATATTCCTGATTCCATAGAAAGAAGCCAATTAACTTCAATGAAGACACCTATAATTTTAATATTTGAGGATGGAACTTCTTTAGAAATATTAGTAAAAGATAATAGTAAAATGTATTTATCACAAAATCAAATAAAAAATGAATATAAATATAATGTGGATCCTGAAAAACTATTTCATGAGGTATTAAAGCATAAAATAGTATCCTATAAAATTAAAAAGTTAGAAAAAAATAGTACGCAATTTAATTATATGGATAAACGTATTATTTGTGATGATAATTTCTTTGGATTATATTTATGTTTTGATAACGGGTATGAACTATCTTTCTTTAATAGTCAATTTGTTGGATTGTGTAAAAATAAAGAATTGTTACCAATTAAAATTGGAGAATGGAAAAAATGTGTAAAATATTATGATAAACTATTTAGTGAGAAAGCAGAGCCAAGATGTGTAGGAGAAGCTAAAGGGGAATTAACGAAAACCGAAAAAGATTTGGTAGCGTTATTTAAAAAAATTGGAATGTCAAAGGGAGATATTATTGGTATAATGGTATTGCTAAATTCAACAAAAAAAGAAGAAGAAATGATTAAATACTTAATAGAATGTAGCGAAAAAGGAATATTAGATAAAATAACAGATCAAGAAGTTTTTAAAGAAGCACTTAAAATTGTAGGAAAAATGAATAAGAAAAAATGAAATAAAAAAATAATAGGCGGGATCATATATAAAATCTCGCCTATTTTAATTTACTTTCACAGTAAGAAATGATCAGAACAAATATTTTTTTTAAAACTTGTTTACAATATTTTTGTGTTGTAAACAAAAGAAAGCAGTGGGATTTTTGAGAATTTAGCAGTTTTCTCAAAAATCCCACAATTAGTTTTTACAGGATTATTCCTCCAAACATCCCATAATCACTCTAGCTCCATCAACAAACCCATTTCTATAATATTTCTCATTCCAATACCCAAGATAATCTAAAAAATTCTCATCAAGTTTATTTAACTGCTTTTTTACATATTCTTTATTCTGTTTAGGAACATTTTTTAAAATTTTTTCAGAAATCTCATCAAAATACATATGATGCTCTTTATCTTCTTCAGTAAGATAGCCTAATAAACCTTCTTCTCTGGCGTTTAACCATTCTTTTAATATATCATTTTCATTAACTTCTCTAAAACTCATATCTCAAATCCTCCTAAACATAAATTAATTCACTAAATACAATTTCTTCAGCTCTATTTTTAATATTATTCATAGCTTGAACCCAAGCAAGTTGATCGCTTTCTTTCAAATCTTCATTAACATTTTTAGCTTCAGCTAATTGTTTAATTATTAAATTAACTTGTTCATTAGCAGATTGTTCAATATCAGCTAAATGTTTAGATAGTGTTCCATTTATCATTAATTCAGTGTATAAGCCTTTTTTATATTCTTTAATATAATTTAACCTTAACCTTCCATATTTTCCAATATGATAATCCTCGCAAGAATTCTCTATAATTAAATCAGGAATCAAATAATCTCCTTCTTTGTGATAAGTAATTTTATTCATCTTTCAAAACCTCCAAAATAAATTTTCAGGTTTCCCATTTTAATTTAAAAAGTACAAACAGATGTACAAAACAATTGGGGAAAAGTTGGGGAAAAAATTCTCAAAAAACATCAAAAAATAACACAAATGTTCTAAAATTCATTTCCCCAATTTTCATTGATAAATCAGCTAAAACCCTTGATTTCACTAAATTACAAAACCCTCTCAACCAGCCCTCATAACCCGAAGGTCAATATTAAGAAATAAAAATAATTGATTTTTTGAAGTGCGAAAAATGTGATATATTGTCAAATTATTTATAGAATTTTGTGAAAAATAATATTGAAATCGTTGGAATTTTGTGATATAATATATACAGAGGTGAAAAAATATGAGTCGTTTAAGAAGAAAAATAGATCAATATTTAATAGAATGGAAAAATGATAAGAATAAAATGCCGTTGATTGTAAAAGGTGCAAGACAAATTGGAAAAACAGACAGTATAAAAAATTTTGCTAAAAACAATTATAAATATTTAGTAGAAATAAACTTTGCACTCGAAAAGCAATATTTAGATATATTTGATGATGGATTTGATGTTGATACTATATTAAAAAATATATCTTTTAAAAATCCAGATTTCAAATTTATACCAAATGAATCTTTAATCTTTTTTGATGAGCTTCAGGCATGTCCTAATTGTGCAACATCACTAAAATCATTTAATCAAGATGGAAGATTTGATGTAATATGTTCAGGTTCATTAATGGGAATTAACTATCAAGAAATAGAATCAAATAGTGTAGGGAATAAAATTGATTATGATATGTATTCAATGGATTTTGAAGAATTTCTATGGGCAAAAGGATATAAAGAGGAACAAATTGAAGATATTTATAAATGTATGTTAGAGACTAACCCATTAAGTACTATACAATATGATGTTATGATGTCTAATTTTAAAGAATACATGGTAGTCGGTGGAATGCCTGCAATTGTAAATAGATTTGTTACTCAAAAAAATTATAGTGGAATATTAGAAATGCAAAAGCAAATACTACTAGATTACGAAGAAGATATTACAAAATATGCACGTGGATTAGATCAAGGAAAAATATTGAGTGTATATAGAAAAATTCCAGCATTTCTTGCAAATGAAAACAAGAAGTTTCAAATTTCTAAAGTTGAAAATGGTGCTAGAAGTAGGGAATATGTTGGCACAGTTGAATGGCTAAATAATGCAGGAATAATAAATATATCATATTGTATGGAACAACCAGAACTTCCACTAGGTGGCAATTATAATCCAGATAATTATAGATTGTATTTTGCAGATACAGGAATTTTAATAGGTTCTCTTGATGAAGAAGCTCAAGACGATTTAAGAAAAAATGAAAATTTCAATACTTATAAAGGTGCAATTTATGAAAATGTTGTTGGCGATATGTTAGTAAAAGCGGGATATAAATTGTATTTCTATAAAAATGAAAAGGGAACAATTGAAATGGATTTCTTTATTAGAGATAAAGATTCATTAATACCTGTTGAAGTGAAAGCAAATGATAATAGGGCAGCATCTTTAAATAATTTGATTGATAGTGATAAATATAAAGATATAAAATATGGAATCAAGTTATGTAATAAAAATATTGGATTTAATGGTAAATTCTATACATTTCCATATTTCCTAATATTTTTGTTAAAAAGATATTTGAAAGAAAAATGAGAAGAAAAAATATAGATTATGTATTAATTATTATTTAAGAAACAAAAAAATGCCAACAGAGTTATCAGAAGAATTTATAAATAAAGAATTTTAATTGAAACTTATAAAGAGTGTTTTACTAAAAAAATAAGAAAGTACAACATTTAGGAGGATATATGCGAGAAGAAATAGAAAAGTATATAAATAAAAGCTATGATACAATACAAGAGTATCCTTGGGAAAAATACCCAAACTTTACAACATTTAAGCATATGGATAATAAAAAATGGTTTGCACTAATTGCAGATGTTCCATTTGAAAAGTTAAAAATAAAAAAAGATGGTATGGTAGATGTCATAAATCTTAAGATTATTCCAGAAATGATAGGAAGTTTAAGAAAAGAAAAAGGAATATTACCTGCATATCATATGAATAAAGAACATTGGATTACCATTTTACTTGATGGAACTGTGCCAAAACAAAAAATATGTGATTTAATAGATATAAGTTATGATTTAACATTAAAAAAATAAATTATAACATTAACATTTAAGAATAATTTTAAGAATTTATATATAGGAGGAAAACCATGAAAAATACAAAAATAATTATAGCTTTAATAATTGTAATATTAATAACTGCTATGATAATTGGTGGATATTTTATATTAAAATCAAATCAAAAGCAAGAAAATAATGCAAATAATACCATAATAAGTACTAATAAAAATGAAGAAACTAATACCTACAAAACATCAAATAATAAGATTGCAGTTATATATTTTTCAGCAACAGGAAATACTAAACAAGTTGCGGAATATATACAAAGTGAAACAAATAGTGATATATTTGAGATAACTCCAAAACAAAAATATACAACAGAAGATTTAAATTATGGAGATAATAATACAAGAGCAACAAGAGAACAGAATAATAAAAATGCAAGACCAGAGATTGAAAATAAAATTGATGTATCAAATTATGATGTTATATTTTTAGGTTATCCAATTTGGTGGGGAGATGTTCCTAAAATAATTCTATCATTTATTGATAATACAAATCTTAATGGGAAGACTATTATTCCGTTTTGCACATCAGGGAGTTCAGGTATTTCTACAAGTGAAAACACATTAAGATCATATAATAGTAGTATAAATTGGATTCCAGGGAATAGATTTTCAAATAGCTCTAAAAAAGAAGATATTAAAAATTGGATTGATGGTTTAAATATAGATAAAACAGAACAGGTTAATAATATAGGAGATAAAAAATCTATGAGTGAATTTATAATAGAAGTAAATAACAGAGAACTAATTGTTAAAGCAGAAAATAATTCTTCATCAAGTGCATTATTGGAAAAATTAAAAGAAGGAAATATTACAATTAATGCTAGTGATTATAATAATTTTGAAAAGGTTGGGGAACTTGGGTTTAATCTTCCAACAAATGACAAGCAAATAACGACTAAGCCTGGAGACGTAATTTTATATCAAGGAAATAATATTTGCTTATACTATAATACAAATTCATGGAATTTTACGAAATTAGGAGAAGTAACAAATGTTGATAGTAATGAATTAAAAAATATTTTAGGAGATGGTAATGTTACCTTGACATTAAAGCTAAAATAGTAAGTTGTCGTTCACTTTTTCACCAAAAAGCTGAAAGATATCTTACAAGTTACCATGATATTTTTAGATTAGGAACTAATTATTTAGTTCTTTTTCTTTTGCTCTAATTAAAAAAAATTTGTAATTTATTTTTTTAGGTATTGACATTAAAGAAGAAATATTATATAATATCATTGTATTAATTAAGTAACACAACGAGGTGATAATATGGAGTTTACTTTTGAAAACAATATTCCAATTTATATACAGTTATTAGAATATATGAAAATATATCTTATATCAGGAGTGTTTAAGTCTGGCGAAAAACTCCCATCTGTTAGGGAGTTTGCAACAACATTTAAGGTCAATCCCAATACAATGCAAAAAGCATTAGCAGAACTTGAAAATATGAATCTTATATATACTGAAAGAACAAATGGTAAATATGTTACAAAAGATGAGAAATTAATAGAAAAGCTAAAAGATGAATATGCCACAACTCTTGCAAAAAGTTATTTTCAAGGAATGAAAAGAATAGGTTTAGGAAAATCTGATTCAATAAAATATTTAGAAGGGATAAATGAGTAATATGGAATTATTAGAGATTAAAAATTTAGATAAGAAATTTGACGATAAATATGCACTTAAAGATATAAATCTTAAATTATCTGGTGGTAAAATTATTGGTTTACTTGGTAAAAATGGTGCAGGAAAAACTACATTAATTAAACTAATAAATGATTTATTAACACCAACAAGTGGAGAAATACTTATAAAAGGTAATAAGGTAGGTGT
>CAZBMU010000021.1:0-17709 GCA_964493175.1 uncultured Clostridium sp. | reverse complement strand
ATTTGTTGCATCTTCTACAATCTCCATGCATTGTTCTAATTTGCTACTTCCCTCTTTATAGTTATTTATAAACAATCCTGGATGACAGCATATTTGTCTAAGTCTTGTTAATGCTGCTAAAATTTGCATATGAGTATTTTCAATTCCATTTATTTCGATTTCTTCTGCAATTTCTTCTTTTGCTCTAGCTAAATAATTCAAATATATATTTTTCTGCTCTTCTTTCATTTCATTATTTAAAACTGTTACCGTTTTTTCTGGAAGTTCTGTTAATACCTCGTTTTTATTTCTTCTTAATATAAATGGCTCTATTAACATTTTTAATTTTTCTAGAGATTTTTCATCATTTTCTTTTACTATTGGTGCTTCATAAGTATTTTTGAACTTTCTATAATTAAATAAATATCCAGGCATTATAAAATCAAAAATTGACCATAATTCTGATAAAGAATTTTCTATAGGTGTACCTGTTAGTGCATATTTTGTATCTGCTTTTATTTGTTTAATTGTTCTGGCATTTTGTGTTTTACTATTTTTTAAATATTGAGCTTCATCTGCTATTATAAATCTAAATTGATAATTTTTATTTCTATATAGTTCTATATCTCTTTTTAATAAATCATAAGATGTTATTACCAAATCATATTTTTCTATTTCATTTATTCTTGACTTTCTTTCGTTTAAAGTTCCTTGTATTACTAATGTTTTCAATTCAGACGTAAATTTATTTGCTTCACTCTGCCAATTTAGTGTAAGAGAACTTGGTGCTACAACTAAACTTGCCCTTTTTACTTCATTTCTTTCTTTTGTTTTATTAGAATAATCAACTAAAACTGAGAGCATTTGAATTGTCTTTCCAAGTCCCATATCATCAGCAAGTATTCCACCAAATTTATATTTATCTAGTGTTTTTAACCATTTAAATCCTGTTTTTTGATAATATCTAAGTACATTATTTAAATTTTCAGGTACTTTTGTTTTTCCTTCCATTTGTTCTTTGTCAAGTCTATTTATTATTTTCTTGTATTCCGAATTTTTTAGTACTTCTGTACCTCTTATTCCTTTTAATAATTGATTTAGATAAAGACTTCTACTAACTGGCATTGTAATTTCTCCATCTTCTAGCTGTTTGTAGTCCATATCCATTCCATTTATAAGCTTATCTAAAAATTCAATTTCTTTATTATTTTGCAAACTTATAAAACTACCATCTTTTAATCTATGATATTTCTTTTTTAAAGAATATCTTTCCATTATTTCTTTAAGTTCTTTTTTGTCAATATTTATTTCATTTAAATCAATTGATAGTAAATTGTTTTCAACTCTAACACCTATTGACCCCATTTTAGGTCTTTTTATTTGTTTCGTTTTAAAATTATCTGTTACTAATACATCAAATTTTTGCATATAATAATTTATATCTTGTGTCATAAATTCATAAATTTTATCGTTTTCTGGCAAAATAAATCTTAAATTTTTTATATCTAACATAAATCCAGTATGCCTAAAAATATTTAAAGCTTTTGTTTCTTTTATTATATTCCTTGGAAAGTCTAATTCTTGCTTTTCATCTAATGGATTAAATTCATTTTCTTCATAACAAAATTTTACTTCTGCTATTAAGTAATCGTCTTTATCAAAATCTAAAAATACTTTTGTTATTAAGTCTTTTGGCTTGTATTTTTTTAATTCTTGTTCAGGAATATCTTCAATAATTATTGCATCTTTTACTTTTGGTATTATTACAGAGAATAATTGATTTAATTCTTTTTTTCCTAGTTTTACTTCTGTAATATAATTTTTTCTAAATAGTTCTAATAGCCTTAATGTTGTATTTTCAAATTCTGATGATACACGATATATATTTTCATTATCTAGAATATATTTATAATTTTTACCTTGAATTATTGTTACATTATAAATTTCTATATTTGGTATTATTTCATAATTATCTTCATCTATCTTTTTTAATTTAAATTGTATTTTAGGTTTATTTTCACTAAAATTTATTGTTCCTTGAGTATAGTCTTTTTGAAATGACACATCTTTTCCTTTCAATGTATCAAATAAGTCATCAATAGCTGTATTACCAATAATTATACTTGTTTCACTTAAAGCTTTTCCATAATATTTAAAATTACTATTTGAATTTGAATTTGCATATTTTATAATTTCTGCATATTTCATAATAAAATCAAGCAATGGTCTGCTTTCTTCTTCAAATACTTCTTTTTTATGTATAAATGAAAGTTTATCTCCATAACGGTAAAAATCTTTATTAATCATTTTTGTATAAAATTCCGCTAGATTTTTAATTTTATACATTTTTTTGTTTCCTATTTTGAATTCTATTTTCATATCTCCTAAAAATTTGTCATATAGTATTTTAGGTTCAATTCTGATTGTTCCAGGTTTTTTTAAACTTTCTTCTTCATTTATTTCTTCTATTTCTTCATTATAAAATATATTTACTATTTGTTTGAAATTTTTATATTTCTCTTGCACGTTATTTTTCCCCCATTTTTTCAAATAGTCTTTACTTGGCAAATTATTATATAATAAGTTGAAAAAAAAATCAAGTAAGGTATTGTGAAGAATTCTCATGCAAAATAGTATGTTACAATTTCTATTTTTATGATATAATTCATTTATAGAAATGGGAGGTACCTAATGAAAAAATATAAAATTGCAATTGTTGGTGCAACAGGTTTAGTTGGAAGAACTGTACTTAAAGTTTTAGAAGAAAAAAAACTACCTATTAAAAAATATGTTTTATTTGCAAGTAAAAAATCATCTGGGCAAATACTAAAAATAGCAGGAAAAGATTATATTGTTCAAGAGCTTAAAGAAACCTCATTTGATGAAGATTTTGATTTTGCCATTTTTTCTGCTGGCGGAGAAGTATCAAAAAAATATGCACCAATTGCAGCAAGTAAAGGTTGCATAGTTATTGACAATAGTAGTATATTTCGTATGGATGAAACTGTTCCTTTAATAGTTCCCGAAGTTAATTTTGAGGATGTATGGCAAAATAAAGGTATAATTGCAAATCCAAATTGTTCTACTATACAAGCAATGTTACCTCTAAAAGCATTAGATAATAAATATAAAATAAAAAGAATAATTTATTCAACTTATCAAGCTGTATCTGGTGCAGGAAGAGAAGGTTTAGAAGATTTAGAAAACATTGATAATTCAAAACCATTAAAAAAATTTCCACATCAAATATATAATAATTGTCTGCCACATATTGATGTTTTCTTGGAAAATGGTTATACAAAAGAAGAAATGAAAATGATAAATGAAACAAAAAAAATCCTACATAGACCTGATTTAAAAATAACTGCAACAACAGTAAGAGTACCAGTTACAAATTCACATTCTGAATCTATTAACATAGAATTCGAAAATGATTTTGAATTAGATGATTTAGTAACTACCCTAAAAAATTTTCCTAACATAATTTTGGTTGATAATCTATCTCAAAATTTATATCCTATGGCAATTCAAGCAACTGGACATGACGAAGTTTTTGTAGGCAGAATACGAAGAGATTACAGTGTTAAATCTGGAGTAAATATTTGGGTTGTTGCAGATAATATTAGAAAAGGTGCTGCAAGCAACGCAGTTCAAATTTTAGAGAATTTAATTAGAAATTAGGGGACACCCCTTGGCTATATTTGGTCAGGGTATTCTCCCTTTATTTTTATTTAATCGTTCATTTTGTTCAAAAATAACTTGTAAATTATTAGAATGAGCCTCTTTCATGTTCAAAATGTATTATATTATTTTGCATGAAATTACGAATGTGACTGGAATGAAATTAGAATCTCTTAAATTATTTTATGGAAAATGTTCGCGTCGAGTAGCTCTGCTGCGAGGACTAAGTGAAAGGGTGCCATAAAATAATTTTAGAGATTCTTGTTTTATGTAGGGAGCCGAGTAATGAAATAAAAAATAATATAATACATTTTGCCCTAAACATCCCTCTATTTACTAATTAACAATTTCTATTTTTTACTCCAATCAATCATAAATAAAAATAAAGGGAGACTACCCTGACCAAATATAGCCAAGGGGTGTCCCCTAATTCCTTATTAAATCTTCCATATTGTATAATCCATTTTCTTGATTTACCAAAAACTCTGCAGCATTTAATGCTCCTTCTGCAAAAACTTGTCTTGAATACGCTTTATGAGTTATTTCTAAACTTTCATTTTCTCCAAAAAAAGCAACTGTATGTTCTCCAACTATGTTACCACCTCTAATTGATGAAAAACCAATTTCATTTTTATTTCTTTTATCTCTTTTTTGCATTCTATCAAAAGTATATTCTTTTTTTCCTTCAAAAACCTCATTTATAGCATCTGCTAGCATAATAGCTGTACCACTCGGACTATCTACTTTTCTATTATGATGAGTTTCTACTATTTCAATATCAGTTTTATTTAAAACTTCTGCAACTTTTTTTATTATATTTGACATTAAATTTATATCTAATGACATATTTGAACTTTTAAAAACTGGTATTTCTTTTGAACTTTTTTCTATTTTTTCAAGTTGTTCTTTACTAAATCCTGTTGTTGCAATTACTATTGGTATTTTATAATTTCTTGCATATTCTAGAATTTTAAATGTTGCAACAGGTATTGAAAAGTCAATTATTACATCTACATTTTCTTTTATATTTAACAAATTATTATATATTGGAAATTCTATATTAGATTCTTCTAAATCAAACCCACATACTATTTTAAATCCTTCACTTTTTTTTACAGCTTTTATTACTTCATTTCCCATTTTTCCATTTGCACCATTTAATAAAATATTTATCATACTAATTTTCCCCCAATTTAATTTTTAAATATCAAATATAAATTATATTAAGTTATGTTTTTTTAAAACATGTTCCATTTTTTCCTTATTTGTATCAGATAATTCAATTAATGGTAGTCTTGGTTTTCCATAATTATATCCCATTAAATTCAGAGCATGTTTTACAGGTATAGGATTAACTTCTGAAAATAGTTCATCTATTAAATCTAAAACTTCTAATTGCATTTTACAAGCTTTTTCTACATCACCCTCAAAAAATTTCTTTGTCATTTCATGTGTATATTTAGGCATAACATTAGATAGAACAGAAATAACTCCTTTTCCTCCAAGAGAAAGAATTGGTATTATTTGGTCGTCATTTCCTGAATAAATTGTTAAATTTTCTTTGCATAAACTTGCTATTTTAGCAACTTGTGAAATGTTTCCACTTGCTTCTTTTATTGCTACAATATTTTCTACCTTAGATAATTCCAAACATGTTTCAGGCGATATATTAACACCAGTTCTTGATGGTACACTATACATTATTATAGGTATTGTAACTGATTTTGCAATTTCAGTATAATGTGCAATTAAACCTTTCTGTGTTGTTTTATTATAATATGGTGTTACAACCAATAATCCATCTGCTCCTGCATTCTCCGCATATATAGACATTTCTATTGCTTCTTTAGTATTATTACATCCTGTTCCTATAATAGCTTTTGTTCTCTTATTTATAGTATCTATTGCAAATTTTATAGTTTCCTTTTTTTCTTCTTTAGACATAGTTGAGGATTCTCCTGTTGTACCACAAATAATTATTGCATCTACTTCATTTTCAATTTGACTTTCTATTAATTTTCCAAATTCCTTAAAGTTAACCCCATCTTCTGTAAAAGGTGTTGCAATTGCTGTTCCACAGCCTTTAAATAATATTTCTTTCATTTTTATTCCTCTTTTCTCTTTATATTTTATTAATTAAACTTTTATGTAATTCATCTATTACTATATTTTCAACATTATTAACTATAACTTCAATTTTTGATTGTGTTAAATTAATATCGAAAATTTCAATTTCATTTTTTTTCAGGACATTTATAGTTTTTTCTAATACTTTATTATCTTTTGTAATTCCATATCCCACAACAGATATTTTTACAATATTTGATTGTTTAATTTCATATTCCGGAAAATTTGTTTCTAGTAGTTCTTCAACTTTGTTTTGTTCACTTTTTAAAATTCTGAATTGAATTATTTCATCAGCTTTAAAAAACTCTACAAAAATATTGTTTTGTAAAAGTTTATTATAAATATTATAAAATTCCAATCTTGTGGATTTTGCTTCTTTTTTCATTTGAATTAAAACTAAATTATTATTTTTAACAATACTCTTTACTTCTGATGACTCTATTTCTTTACAAATTCTTGTACCTTTGTTGTTTGAAAATGTTGACTCTGCAATAATATTGCAATTAAATTTTTCTCCAATTTGAATACATCTATTATGCAAAACTTTTGCTCCAGAATCAGCAATTTCTTGCATTTCTGTAAATGAAATATCATTTAATTTTTTAGCAAATTTTGTTATATTTGGGTCTGCTGAATATATTCCATCAACATCAGAAAAAATATAACATTTCTCAGCCTGAATTGCACATGCTATTGCAACTGCAGTTGTATCTGAGCCACCTCTTCCTAAAGTTGTTATATCTTGATCTTGATTTATACCTTGAAAACCCGCAACTACAACAATTTTATTTTTGTTTAGTTCTTGCATAATTCTTTTAGAATAAATCTGTTCAATTTTTGCACTTTTATGAACATCATTTGTTTGAATCCCAGCTTGCCATCCTGTAAGTGAAATTGCTGGATAACCCTTTCGATTTAATAAAATACTTAATTTTGATGCTGTAATTTGCTCTCCTGTTGAAAGTAACATATCTAATTCTCTTTCATTTGGAATAGCCGATAATTCACTTGCCTCCTTTATCAATTTATCTGTAGTCTTTCCTTGTGCTGAAACAACTACAACAACATTTTTTCCTTTTTGTATAAAATCAATTATCTTTTGTGAAACAATATTTAGCCTAATATTGTCTGATACTGAACTTCCTCCAAATTTTAATACTACAGTGCTCATTTTTGATCACTACCTTTTTAATTTCAAAGCTTTATCTAAATTTAAATAATGCTATCTATGATTTATTATTATAATATTTTGCAATTAATTCGTCAAGTTCAATACTTAATTTATATATAACAGAATAATCTTCACCCTTTTCAATACTTTTATTTAATTTATCTCTTAATTTACAAATTTCATCATTTAACATAGTAATCTCTCCTTTTTACTTTGTTATGTTCTGTATATTTATAAATTAACACATTAATTTCTCAAAGTCAAGTAATTTCAATGCTTTTTGGCAACTTTCGTATGACAGTTTTTCTTATTTTTCGACATTATTCTTTCTTAAAAAACGGCATTGTTTTTTTTATTAAACAATCACCGTTTTTATTACAACTTTTTATATTAATTTTTAACAATAGAAAGCACCATATTTTCCTCTTTAAATATATCTTTTAACAATTGATTTAAAAATTCTACATTTATGGTTTCTATTTCTTCTAAATAATCAAATGAGTTAATTCCTTTAAAACAATCTGACAAAAACATTCTAGCTATATCTGTAACATCATTATATTCTTTTACATAACCACCATATATCATCTTTTTTATTCTTTCAAAATCATCTTCATATATTCCATCTTTTTTCATACTGTTAACCTCAGTTTTAAACTGATTATAAACCTCTTCTGGATTTATTGTTTGTCCTGTAATTAAGATGTGTGCATAGTTTTTTCCATATTCATAATCTAAACTTGGTTGAGAATTAATAATTCCATCATTATATAATTTCTTATATAAATTTGAACTTCTTCCTATTAATAAATTTAATAAAATTTGTATTCCTAATTCTTTTTTTACCATTTCATTTTTTTCAATACTTGTTAAATTTGTATCTTTTATTCCAATTGTATATAATGGTCTACTTACTTCTAATTTTTGTTCTATCTTTTCTTGAACAATTTCTGTTGGTTCTTCAGGATAAATTCTTTTAATTTCACCACTTTGATCTTTTGGAATTAACCTCTTTTTTATTTCCTCTAAAACATTATTTGGTTCAAAATCACCACAAACAACCATTACCATATTAGATGGATTATAAAAAGTATTATAACATTTATATAATATTTCTTTATCTATTTTAGATATTGTTTCAATTGTACCAACAATATCAATTTTTATAGGATTATTATTGTACATAGCTTTCATTGCATTTAAATATACTCTCCATTCAGGATAATCATCATACATCATTATTTCTTGGCCAATAATTCCTTTTTCCTTTTCAACATTTTCATCTGTAAAATAAGGATGTTGAACATAATCCATCAATTCATCTAGAGCTTCATAAAAATTATCTGTACATTCAAATAAGTATGCAGTATGGTCATTTGTTGTATATGCATTTGCATTAACTCCTAAAGAAGTTAATGTATCTAAACTATTTATGCCATTTTCTTGTTCAAACATTTTATGCTCCAAAAAATGTGCAACACCATTTGGTACTTGAGTCTCTTTTTCTTCACCAGGTACAATAAATTTGTTATCATTAGACCCATAATTTGTTCCCCAAATAACGTATTTTTTTTGAACACCTGGCTTAGGAATAATTAAAACTGTCATTCCATTATCTAATTTTTCTGAATATAACTTTTCTTTAACTTTTAAATTTTCAGTAACTTGCATGTTTTTCCTCCTTAAAATTTAGCAAAAGGGACGATTTCAACCAATGGGGACGGTCTTTTTGGTTGAAATATTTCCCATTGATTAAAAATTTCTCTAATCTCTTAAAAAGTAAACTGTATTAACAGTAACTTTTCTCGCAATATTTATAATATCATTTTTTTGAACATTATTTACTTTTTCTATATATTCTTCTAAGGACACTTTCGAATCTATCAATTCTTGACCAAAATAGTAACTAATTCCTGTATCTTGCTCATCATCAATTGCTTTTATTGTTGCTATTATACTCCTTTTACTATTTTCTATATCATCTTCTGTAAAATTTCCATTTTTCATATCTTCTAATTGTTCTCTAATTAAATTTAATGCCTTTTCATAGTTGCTTATTTCAATTCCACAATTTATAAAAATATTATTTTTATGTCTTAGATAGCTTGAACTAGCCACATATGCTAAATGAGCTTTTTCTCTTACATTCTGAAACATTTTAGAATTTGCTGTACCACCTAATATACTATTATATAAAAGTGTATCATATTTTTGTTTTTCATCTTCAATATTAACATCAAGTCCTATTATTAATTTTCCCTGTGTTACTTCCATATTTTCATTTATAATTTTTTCTTGCTCATTTGTTTTCATATTTTCAAATTTAGGCTTAATATACTTAGACTCTCTTTGTTGTAATTTTTTTATATTTTCATTTTGCTTTATTATGTTTTCTATCTCACTATCTATATTTCCAGAAACAAATATATCTATTTTACAATTATTTATAAATTCTTTATAATACTCATATAAATTTATTTCATTAATTTTATCTAAATCTTCAACATATCCAAATTTATATAATCCAAACGGCTTATCCTGATACATTTCTTCAATACATCTGTCAAGAGCATATCTAGCTTTATTATCTATTTTGCCTTCTATTCTTTGCTTTATATTAATCTTTTCCTGTTCTACATATTCTTTTTTAAAAACATTATTTTCTAAATAAGGATTAAATACTATTTCAAACAATTTCTCAGATGCCTTTTTTAACAATTTTTCCTGTTTTTGTGGTAAGTAGTTATCATTTATAACTTCTAAATAGAATTTTATAACTTGATTATCTCCTGTTTTATCTAATCCACAATCAAAACTTGCACCATACATTTCTTCCATTTGTTTACTTATATCTTCTTGAGTATTCATATTTTTTGAACCTCTTCTAAGAATTGTTGAAATTAGAGCATTCTTTGTTACATTCTCTTTATTAAGTTCAGTTGTTAAAAAAACAGCTATTAAATTAGTTTTAAATTTATCTGTTTTAATTGTATGAAGCTTTATTCCCTGTTTTAAATCACTATTTTTATATTCCATAAACTCTCCTTTTTCTTATATCCATTTTCTGACATATCTTAAAATATCTTTATATTTATTATTAACATTTTTTTCACTTTAATACAAGTGTTTTTACAAATTTTTTCCAAAAAGATCTGATCCAGTAGCAAATTTAAAAATTGGAAGTGAAAATGTTCTTTATATACCATTTTTACTTCCAATTTTTTATATTTTAATTAAATTTTCTTTTCCTTGCTGCTTCAGATTTTTTCTTTCTCCTAACACTAGGTTTTTCATAGTGCTCCCTTTTACGAACTTCTTGTAGAACTCCGTTTCTAGCACATTGTCTTTTAAATCTTTTTAAAGCATCTTCTATATTACCATTATTAACTTTTATCTCTGACATTTATATTTCCCCTCCTTCCGGCCCATACAATACAGTATGTTGGGATAGAATTATCCTTTTAACGATATATATTATAACTCATGTCCATATTCTTGTCAAGAGCCATATCTTAATTATTAAAGCTTTTTAAAATGTTTTTTATTATCTTTTTATTAAAACGGAATTAAACTTCTAATAAAACCTCTTGTAAAAGGTATTATCCATAAAACCACCAATAAAATTACCATTATAATTGCTGTAATAATTCCTGCCTTTATATCTTCTTCTTGTAATTTCTTTTTTTCTCTTTTTTTATATGATAAACCTTTAAATATTTCTTTTGTTAAATCTGCCATACTTCCTAAAGTACCGACTTTATGAATTTTTTCTTCTTCATTTTTATTTATATTATTTAATTTATTTATAAAATCAGTTTTTTCTTTTTTGTTTTCTGAATATTTGTTATTTTGTTTGTTATTAAATTGATTTCTATAAGATTCTTCTTTTAATAGTTCAGCATCATATTGTTCTCTTAAAAAATCATCTGATAGGATTTTATAAGCTTCATTTAAATCTCTAACTTTTTTCTCTGCATATATTCTTTCCTCACCATCAAATATATCAGGATGGTATTTTTTTATTAATACTCTATATGCTCTCTCTATTACTTCTCTTGATGCTTTATTATTTACTTCTAAAATTTCATAATAATTTTTCATATGTTATACCTATTTGTACCTTTCATAATTTAATATAAGTATTTTATAATAAAATCTTAAAAAAAGCAAGAGATTGCCAAAAGGTCCGTCCCTCTTGGCAATCTTGACATTCTATCCTTCATTAAATATTTCTTCAAATTCTTCTGCAGTAATTTTTTCTTTTTCTAAAAGAACTCCAGCTACAGCATGTAATTTATCTATATGTTCTGTTAATATTTTTCTTGCTGTGTTATATCCAATATCTATTATTCTCTTTGTTTCTTCATCTATTAATGCTGCTGTTTCTTCTGAATACTCTTTAGTTTGAGCAAAATCTCTTCCTAAAAATACTTCTTCTTGATTTGAACCAAGCATTATAGTTCCAATTTTTTCGCTCATTCCATATTTTGTTACCATACTTCTTGCAATTTTCGTAGCTCGTTCTATATCATTACTTGCACCTGTTGAAATATCTTTTATAATAAGTTCCTCTGCCATTCTTCCACCAAGTAGTGATATAATATTTTCTTCCATTTCCTTTTTAGATATAAAGTTTTTATCTTCTGTAGGTCTATACATTGTATAGCCTCCTGCCATTCCTCTAGGTACTATAGATATTTCATGTACTGGGTCTTGTGTTTCTAAATAATGACTTACAACTGCATGACCAGCTTCATGGTAAGATACTAATTTGTTTTCTTTTTCACTTCTAACTCTTGTTCTTTTTTCTGGTCCCATAGTTACTTTAACCATAGCATCTTCAATTTCTTTCATTCCTATTTCTTCTAAATTTCTTCTTGCTGCTAAAAGTGCTGCTTCATTTAATACATTTTCTAAATCTGCCCCTGCAAAACCAGAAGTGTTTTTAGCAATTATTTTTAAATCGACATCATCAGATAATCTTTTTCTTCTTGAATGAACCTCTAATATTTGTTCTCTTGCTTTAACATCTGGCAAACCTACTACTATTTGTCTATCAAATCTACCTGCTCTTAACAAAGCTTTATCTAAGACATCTGGTCTATTTGTTGCTGCTAAAACTATAACTCCTTCATTTTCTGCAAAACCGTCCATTTCAACTAATAATTGATTTAATGTTTGTTCTCTTTCATCATGTCCTCCACCAAGTCCTGCACCTCTTTGTCTACCAACTGCATCAATTTCATCTATAAATACAATACATGGTGCATTTTTCTTAGCTTGGTCAAATAAATCTCTAACTCTTGAAGCACCAACACCAACAAACATTTCAACAAAGTCTGATCCACTAATAATAAAGAATGGTACACCTGCTTCTCCTGCAACAGCTTTAGCTAAAAGTGTTTTACCAGTACCAGGTTGACCTACAAGTAGAACTCCTTTTGGAATTCTAGCACCCATATCTGTAAATTTTTTTGGATTTTTTAAAAATTGTACTATTTCTTCTAATTCTTCTCTTTCTTCATCAACACCAGCAACATCATCAAATGTAATTCTATTTTTTTCTGCTGGAGTCATCATTCTTGCTTTGCTTTTTCCAAAAGACATTGTCTTTCCACCAGGATTACCATTATTTACTCCACCCATCATAAAAAACCAGAATAAGAAAAATATTATTAATAATCCAAATGGTGTAAATAAGCTAAGCAAAGTTATGAAAATAGACTCTGATTTCTCTTCAAAAGTGAAAGCTCCTTCTTTTAGGTAGTCCTCAGAATATGATATAAAACTTTCCATATCTGGTATATTAACTTCTTTTTTTAATTTATCATCTTTTAAAGCTACAGTAGCTGTTCTTCCATCTGAATCAACCTCAATTGACTCAACCTTTCCACTATTTATATAATTAATTAAATCCGAATATTTTATTTTACTATCACTATTTTCAACAATAGATGATAAAACAACAATAAATATAACTCCAATTATTAACCACATTGCTAATGTCTTAATTCCGTTTTTCAATTTAATTTCCTCCTTTTGTCCTTTTGGGACAAATCTATGTTTCTACTGTCTGATTTATAACATATAAATTTTAGTTTGTAAATATTTTTTTATGTGTCTTTTTTATTACAAATTAACTCCATTTTTGGATTTATTACGGATACTTATTCTTGACTCAAAAAATAAATTTTGTGATTTTTTACTAAAATTTTTATATTTTTATTTGGAGTTAAATATTTATTACCTATATTATTGCTACAAAGCTTAACAATATCTTCAATATGTATTTTTTCAATACCTTTTGAACTACCAAAAAGCCTTGTTATAGTATATAACACAAGCCTTGATTTTATTACTTTTTCTTGATTATTAAACATTTTAAGATCTAAGATTATCTTTTCTTTTTCTTGTTCTATTAAAATATTATCATATATCATTTTTACCTGTTTTTCTATATATTTGTCTTCATCTGATACTAATTCAGATAATCTATTTAAAGTGTTAATTATATTAGGATTAAATTCTTTTTTTATATACGGAATTGCAACATTCCTAATTTTATTTCTTGAATATTCATTTTCAAAATTTGATTTATCTATCCTTGGATTTAAATTATTCTGTTTACAATATTCTTCAATTTCAGAACGTTCACATTCAATTAAAGGTCTAATATATTTATCTCTTTTAGCTTCTATTCCTTTCAATCCTGAAATTCCTGTCCCACGAATCGCATTTAATATTATAGTTTCTACATTATCATTTTTATTATGTGCAATTGCAATTTTATTAGAATTAGTTTTACTTAAAACTTCATCAAAGAATTCATATCTAGCAATTCTTCCAGCTTCTTCAACTCCTATTTTTCTATTATTTGCAATTTTTTTAACCTCTATTCTTTTTGAATAAAATTTTATATTATGTTTTTCGCAATAATCTTTTACATATTTTTCATCATCAGAAGCATCTTCTCTAATCATATGATTGACATGTGCAACTACTAAATTTGCCATTAGGATCGAATTTTTTTGACAAATATTATTTAAAATATTTAGCATACAAATTGAATCTGGTCCTCCAGATACCCCGTAAAACTAACCTATCTCCTTTTTCGATAAGATTATATTTTTTTATTGTATTTAATATTTTTTCTTCTAGTTGTTTCATTGTCTATTCCTTTCAGTTCTCTTCAAATTATTTATATTTAAAAATCTTTCCCTGTTGGTAAAAACTCTTAATCATCAAATCTTTTTTCTAAATCAACAAATTTTGTATAGCTTCCTAGCCATAATAGTTCTACTGTTCCTGTTGAGCCTCCTCTATGTTTAGATATTATTACTTCTGCTATATTTTTCTTTTCACTGTCTTCATTATAATAATCATCTCTATATAAAAACATTACTATATCTGCATCTTGCTCTATCGCTCCAGATTCACGTAAATCTGATAACATTGGTCTATGATCTACTCTTTGTTCTGCTGCTCTTGATAATTGTGATAATGCTATTACTGGTACATTTAATTCTTTTGCAAGTATTTTTAATGATCTGCTTATTTCTGATATTTCTTGCTCACGACTCCCATTTCTTCTGTTTCCACTTCCTTGAATTAACTGTAAGTAATCTATTACAACCATTCCTATGTCTTTTTCTAACTTTAATTTTCTACATTTAGCTCTTATTTCTGTAATACTTATTCCTGGTGTATCATCTATATAAATTTTAGATTCTGATAAAGGTCCTATTGATTCTGCAAGTTTAGACCAGTCTTCTTCTTCTAATTTTCCGGTTCTGACCTTATTACTATCTACCATAGATTCACTACATAATATTCTGTTTACTAATTGTTCTTTTGACATTTCTAGACTAAATACAGCAACAGGCACATTGTGTCTTACAGCTGCATTTGTTGCTATATTTAAAGCAAATGCAGTTTTTCCCATTGCAGGCCTTGCAGCTATTAATATTAATTCTGAACCATGAAAACCAGCTGTTCTATAATCTAAGCCTGAAAACCCAGATGGTACACCTGTTATATGTTGCTTTCTATTATATAGTTCCTCTAATTTTGTAAAACTTTCAACTAATACTTCCTTTATTGGTGAATATCCTTTTTGATTTTTATCTTGCATTATATCAAATATCTTTTTTTCTGCGCTTTCCATTACATCTTCAACTTCTTGAGTATTATCATATCCTGAATCTATTATTTCATTAGCTGTTTTTATTAATCTTCTTAAAGTTGATTTTTCTTCTACAATTTTTATGTATTTTACAGCATTTGCGGTTGTTGGAACTTTTTCTGGTAATTCAGCTAAATATTCTAATCCTCCAACTTGGTCAAATTTGCCCATAGATTCTAGTTCTGCTTTTACTGTTATAATATCAATTGGCTCTGATTTATTGTATAAATTTAAAATTGCAGAATATATTGTCCTGTTATCTTCTCTATAAAAATCTTCATTTTTTAATATTTCCATTGCAGAAATTACAGCATCTTTGTCTGTAAGCATACTTCCAATAATCGCTTGTTCCGCTTCCAAATCATGTGGTGGTACTTTTCCTAGTTCCATTTTATATTATCTCCTTTTAGTTTCTATGTATACAAATTGCCAGCTAAGCTCGACCTTATTAGCAATTTAACTACTAATTACATCTATTTTTAAGTTTCCAATTACACCTTCAAATAGCTTAATTGAAACAGTTCTAACTCCTAAATTTTTTATTGGCTCTTTTAATTCTACTTTCTTTTTATCAACTTCTATACTATAGTTTTGTTTTAAAAGGTCTGATATTTCTTTTGCTGATACTCCTCCAAATATTTTTCCATTTTCTCCTGCTTTTACAGGTATTTTTAATAAAATTTTTGAAAGTTTATCTGCTGTTTTTATTGCTTCTTGCTTTTCTTGTTCTTTTCTAAATGCATTTGAATCTTGTTTAGCTTTAAGGTTTGCCATATTACCGCTATCAGCTGGTACAGCTAAATTTTTAGGAAATAAATAATTTCTAGCATATCCATCTGACGCATTTATTACTTCATCCTTTTTTCCTACGCCTTTTATGTCTGATTTCAATATTACTTTCATAATATCACCCTTTCTTTAATCTCCTATTTCTGAAAAATATTCATTTATTCTATTTATTAATTCTTGCTTAGTTTCTTCTATTGTCATTCCTTCAACTTGTGCTCCAGCTAAAGTTATATGACCTCCTCCACCAAGTTTTTCAAGTATAACTTGTACATTTATATTTCCAATAGATCTACCACTTATACAAATTCTATCACCTAAATTTCCCAATACAAATGAAGCTGTTATGTTACTTATTGTAAGGAGCTCATCTGCTGCTTTAGCACATATTAAATTTGCATCTTTGCTTTGTACATCATATACTGATATTGCTATTTCTCCTAATACTATTTCTGCTTTTTTTACTATATCTGCAATTAAATTATATGAACTTAAATCACTTTGAAACCATTTCTTTACTCTAATAATATCTACACCACATCTACGAAGATACGCAGCTGCTTCAAATGTTCTTACTCCTGTTTTAAAGGTAAAATTTTTTGTATCCATCATTATTCCTGCATATAAACTTTCTGCTTCAATTGTCTTTAAATTTACTGATATTCCTGTATATTGCAATAATTCTGTTACCAATTCAGCTGCAGATGATGCATATACTTCTTGAAACACAAGTATTGCATTTTCTATATAATCAGCCACTCTTCTATGATGGTCTATGATTACAATTTTATCAGTTTTTTCGAGTAATTCAGGTGAATCAACATAGTTTATTTTGTGTGTGTCAACTACAACTAATAATGTATCTTCATCTATGTTTTCTATCGCAACTTCTTTATTTATTATAACATCCTCATATTCTGGTTCTTTTTCTAAAGATTGTTTAAATGATTCTAATGCAGGTGTTTCATCGCTATTTACAATATAAGCATTTTTATTTAGTGTTTTTGCCAATCTATAAACACCCATACAAGAACCTATTGCATCCATATCTGGGTTAGTATGCCCCATTATCATTACCTTTTTTGATTCTCTTATTAAATTTTCTAAAGCATGTGCCACAACTCTTGCTTTAACCTTTGTACGTTTTTCAACTTCTTCTGCTCTTCCTCCAAAGAATTTATAAATTTCATTTTCTCTAATTACAGCTTGGTCTCCACCACGTCCTAGTACAACATCCATTGCAGTTAGTGCTGAATCATATCTTTCTTTATCTGTATTTCCCTCATTTGAAATCGCAATGCTTAATGTAAATTGAACCTTTTCTCTTATATCAATTTCTTTAATTTTGTCTAAAATACTAAATTTGTCCTCTTTTATATTATTTAAATATCTTTGTTCAAATAAATATACATATCTATCTCTATCCGACTTTATTAAAACACCTTTTGTTTCATTTGTCCATTCATACATTTTTTTGTCGATTTCAGCTGTAACTATTGGTTTTTCACTAGCTTCTAGTCTTTGCATTGTTTCTTCATAATTGTCTATCATTATTATTCCAACACATGTTTTTGAATTTTTATATTCATTTTGTAATTTTATATTTTCAGTATCATCTAAAAAATGTAGGATAATCATATACTCTTTTTTATTTTTTCTATTGTTATTTTTTATTTTGATATATCTGGCAATAACTTTATAAACTTTATTTCCAATTTCTACTTGCTTTGTAATTTCTTGATTTTTAACTTCATCTTTAATTTCTAATATTATATCTTGTATA
>CAZBMU010000020.1:0-18057 GCA_964493175.1 uncultured Clostridium sp. | reverse complement strand
TAAAAATGAAAATGGAGATAATATAATAAATAATTTAATCATAATATATATTAAAGAATAGTAAAATACTAAACTGAGAAGAGATAAACTCAAAGTTCCTTTAATTAAGCCATCTAAAGAAAAAATATCAATAGATGAAAAATTAATTGTCATATTTGAATTAATTTTATTAATTAATTCAGAAAATGAAATACTTGAACCAAAAAGAGATTCTCCTATAGATTTTAGTGCAATAGTAATATTATAGTTCAAATTCAAAAATAAATTCATTATAAAGAAAGACGAATTCATACAAATACCAAAAATAATCATTTTAAAAATAAAACTAAAAGGTCTATCAACTTTATTATAGGTTATATGTGAAATTAAGTAACTAATTGAATAATAAATTATAAATCCCAAAAGTAATGAATTAGCAACTAATAATATTCCAGTTGAAGTTGAAGTTCCAAAAATATTCTCAAAATTTTTATCATTTAAAATATTTGAGTCAATAAAAACAATTTTATCTAGAATTGAATATAAATTATTATCTATTGAAGAAAATAAATTTTCAAATATAGTATTAATAGTATTTATAATTATTTGTGCGATTTCAATATTATTTTCCATTAGACCTCCTTTATGAAATAAGTGATTTTATAGCTGAGAGAATTAAATCAATAGCTAAAATAAAAGCATAAGAAAATAGAGAACCTTTAATTATTTTTTTGCCAGTTCTAATTTTTTCTTCATCTCCAAAACTAAATTTTCTCATAAAAACACCACTACCAACAGCAACTGCAGCGGCAGGTGTAGAAACTTTTAAAATCCAACTTTCAATATTTTCGAAAGCAGAATTAATTTTAGTAACTATTTGAGGATCTCCCCAACCAAAAGAAAAGATAGACATACAAGTTATTAAAACAAAAGTAAAAACTATAATAAAAAATACATAAAAAATTTTTTTAGTCAAAATAATCATTCCTTTCATCCATAAAATATGGAAACATATTTAATTTTTTAGGTAAAAATATTTTGTTACCATTAGATAAAAAAGTAAGAGCGGTAAAAGTTTCTAAATTTTGTGTAAAGAAATTAGAATCAAAAATATAATCATTTTGTGTGTATGTACTATAAGTTTCAGAAATATTAGAATTTATGGAACTTAAAAAATTTGTTATATAACTAAATTTAGTTTCTTTAGCACTTTCAGAAATACTTTTAGATATTTTTTCTTTTTCTTCTTTTCCAAGCTGTTTTTGAGCTTCTTCAATTGTAAAAATATCATCAGTTCTAAACCAAATTTTATTAATTAAATTTTGAATAATTACTTTTACAAATGATTCATCTTTTAATGTAGTTTTCAAAGAAGAATAGCTTTGGGTACTGACAATATTAATGCATTTAGCCTCTCTACTCATGGAGAAAAACTCTCCGTCAGTTTTGCTTGCATATTTATCATATTCATCACATATAAAAGCTGAAGGCTTAATAAAGTTTTTAGATAAATTAGAAATAACTGTTGTTTGAAAGTCAAGTTTTAAATATGTTGCTATTATTTTAGAAAGAGTGCTATATTCTGAAATATTCATATTTAAAACAACAATTTTTCCTTTTTTAATAACTTCATCAAAACCTGTAAAAGATAATTTATTTTTAGGACTACAAAAAGTTTTTACAATATCATAATCTGAAACAAAAGTATTTGTAATTCTTGTTATTTCAGAAATCAAAATACCTCTTGTTCTAGAATCTAAATTTTTATATTCTTTTTCAAAAAAATTCAAACTTGCATTTAAATCATATATCTGATTATTATTTAACTTTGAAGAAACAAACAAATCTCTTAAAATATTAATTTTTTCTTTATAATAATCAGGAATAGTAACTAATTTATGCAATTCTAGAAAATCAACATAACCATTATTATACAATCTACATAACTTAATATATTCACATATAACTTGTTCTGCCTTATCTAACCAATATGATTCGGAATTATTTTCTGAAAATAACAATAAAATAGTTTTTAAATGGTTAGCTAAAACTTGAGCTTTTAAATTTGGTTTGTGCAATGGGTTATAACAAATATTTGAATTTAAACCAATAACAATTAAATCATCAAGTAAGTTTAATTCTTTAGCATATTTTTCAACTTGTTTAAAATAATTTCCTTTTACATCTAAAATTAACATTCCTATTTTTGAGTTTAAATTAATACTATTATATTCTAAAAGTTGCTTTGTAAATGGATACATAGCACTAGAAGTTTTTCCAGAGCCAATTGTTCCTGTAATTAGAAAATTTTGATATAAACCTTTTTCAGGAATATAAATATTAGATTTTGATATTTTATCAAAACCAATTAACAAATTAAGAGAATTTATAAAATTTTTGGAGTGGGAATTTACTTTAATTTTTTTCTTATTTGATATATTTGATTTTGAAGTATTAAGAAAATTAATTATTTTTGATAAAAATCTATTATAAATGAAGGAACTAATAATAAAATTAGAAAAAATAAATATAAATATATAAGAATTTTTTATAAACTGCCATAATTCCATATTTTTTGAACAAAGATCAAATGGGTGGAAACCGTAAGGTATAATAATTTCATTAGCTTCATAAATTGGTTTAAAATATATAAAAGTTATAATTGAATTTATAATTAAAAATACCAAAGAAAAGAACAATTTTTTTAAAAACTTAATAATATAAATTAACCTCCTTTACTTAAAATTTTTCTTTTTTATTTCTAATTTGGAACCTTGCTTCCCATGAAAAAAAATAATTTCAAAAAAAGTGTATAATGAATAACTAGTTATGAAAAAATAAATAATATATGTAATGAAATAAAAATTGAGTAGTTTAGAAATAATATCACCGCCTTACAATTTTTACCATAATACAACATTTTTTTAAATTTGTCTATACTTTTTTTAAAATTTGTGGTAAAATTTTTGAAAAGAAGATAAAGGGAGGAAGAAAAATGACTTTTAATAAAGATACAAAAATTGGTGAAATTTTAGAAAATGCACCAGAAAAAGCAGATATTTTATTAGAAATTGGAATGCATTGTTTAGGATGTCCTGCATCACAGATGGAAACTTTAGAAGAAGCTTGCAAAGTGCATGGAATTGATGTAGAAGAAGTAGTAAAAAAATTAAATGACTAAAAAATTAATAAAAAAAACAAAAAAATTTAATAAAAATATTGACAATTGTATAAAAACATTGTAAAATAAAAGGGCGTTGTGGTTTTCATAATGCATATGGGCTATTAGCTCAGGTGGTAGAGCACTTGACTTTTAATCAAGTTGTCCCGCGTTCGAGTCGCGGATAGCTCACCAGGCCCGTTGGTCAAGCGGTTAAGACATCGCCCTTTCACGGCGGAGACATGGGTTCGATTCCCGTACGGGTCACCAATTTAATTTAATAATTGCCACTTTAGCTCAGCTGGCCAGAGCATCGCACTTGTAATGCGAGGGTCATCCGTTCGAATCGGATAAGTGGCTCCATAAAGGTCATTAGTTTTGAGGTATCTCTTAATTTTTGGCTTTTATTTTTTTATAAAAAATAAAATAGGAATTTTTGGATATCATAATATAATAAAACAAAAAAGGAGAAACTAAAATGTTTAAACCACAATCAATATATTATGAAAAACCAGTAGAAGACTACACATTAGGAAAAGAGCTTTTAAAAAAATATGAAGAAATTCCAAAAATTATAATTGAAAATCATAATAATATAGAAGAAATGCGAAAAAAAGAAAACAAAGAATTTATAAATATGAAAAGAAACTTAATAATAGGAATAAGAAAAACACATAAGTATGTAGAAAATCACAAAGTATCAGATTATTTAGTACCATATACATCATCAGGATGTACAGCATCATGTATGTATTGTTATTTAGTGTGTAACTATAATAAATGTTCATATTTAAGAGTATTTGTAAACAGAGAGGAAATGTTAAATAAAATAATAAAAACATCAGAAAAATCAGAAAGAGAATTAACATTTGAAATAGGGAGTAATAGTGACTTAATATTAGAAAATTCAATAACAAATAACTTAGTATGGACAATAGAAAATTTTAAAAATTCAAAAAAGGGAAAACTTACATTTCCAACAAAATTTGATATGGTAGATACAATATTAAATATAGACCATAAAGGAAAAGTGATAGTCAGAGTAAGTGTAAATTCAGAAGAAATAATAAAAAAAGTAGAATTTGGAACATCAAGATTACAAGAAAGAATACAAGCAATAAATAAATTAGCAGATGCAGAATATGAAATTGGAATAATAATAGCGCCAGTAATATTTGTAGAAAACTGGGAAAAACAATATTTAAATTTAATAAAGCAATTAGAAAGTAAACTAAATGAAAAAGCAAAGAAAAAATTATTTTTTGAAATAATATTTATGACATACAGTTATGTTCATACAAAAATAAATGAAGAAGCATTTCCAAACGGAATAAAAATATTTAATAAAGAATTAATGACAGGAAGAGGAAGAGGAAAGTATTGGTATAAAGAAAATATAAGAAAACAAGGTGAAATTTTTTTTAGAGAAAAATTAAAAAAACATTTTCCAAAAAACAAGATATTATATATTGTCTAGCTTGCTTATAGCAAGCTTTTTTGTTATAATATAATAAAAATTGCAAAAAAATCCGTGCCTATTGGCAATAAAGGAGACATAAAACATGAAAAATCAATTTTCAAGAACAGAGCTATTAATAGGAAAAGGAGCAATAGACAAATTAAATAAGTCAAAAATTGCAGTATTTGGATTAGGTGGTGTAGGTTCTTATGTATCAGAGGGATTAGTAAGGGCTGGAATTCAAAATTTTTTGTTAGTTGATAAAGATGTTGTTGACATTACAAATATTAATAGACAAATTATTGCTACAACTAAAACAATTGGAAAGCCAAAAGTTGAAGTTACTAAACAAAGAATTTTAGATATTAATCCAAATGCTAATGTGGAAATTATACAAGAGTTTTTTATGCCAAATAGTGAAGAAATATTAGATAATACAGTTGATTATATTGTAGATTGTGTAGATACAGTTACCGCAAAAATTGAACTAGTACAAAGAGCAAATAAATTAAATATTCCAATAATATCAAGTATGGGAACGGGAAACAAGCTTGACCCTACAAAATTTGAAATTAGTGATATTTACAATACTTCTGTATGCCCTTTGGCAAAAGTAATGAGAAAAGAATTGAGAGCAAGAGGTATTAAAAAATTAAAAGTTATCTACTCAAAAGAAGAACCAATAAAAACAGGAAAGATACCTGGAAGCATATCATTTGTACCATCAGTTGCAGGTTTGATAATTGCAGGAGAAGTAGTAAAAGATTTGATAAAGGAGGAATAAAAATGGACATTGCAATAGTTACAGGTGCATCTAGAGGAATCGGAAGAGAAATTGCAAAAAGTTTAGCTAGAAGCGGAATAAAAGTTATTGCTAATTATAATAATTCTGAAGAACAAGCGAAGAAGTTACAACAAGAATTAAAAAATGAAAATATAGATATAGACATATTTAAAGCCAATATTTCTAAAAGGGAAGATGTAAAAAAAATAGTAGAATTTACTTTAAATAAATATAAAAAAATAGATATTCTTATAAATAATGCAGGAATTGACCAAGAAAAAATGTTTCAAGATATTACAGATGACGACTTTCAAAATATAATTAATACAAATTTATATTCTGTTTTTTGTGTAACACAAGAAGTAATAAATAGTATGATAAAAAATAAAAAAGGTTGTATTATAAATATATCATCAATTTATGGAATTTCTGGAGGTTCATGTGCAGCTCTATATTCTGCATCAAAAGCTGGGATAGATGGAATAACAAAATCTTTAGCAAAAGAACTTGGACCAAGTAATATTAGAGTAAATTCAATTGCACCAGGTATAATTGATACTGATATGAATAAAAAATTCAGTAAAGATGAAATAAAAGAAATAGAAGATGAAATACCACTAGGTAAAATAGGAAAAGTAGAAGATGTTGCAAAATGTGTAAATTGGCTAATAAACGATAATTATACAACAGGTCAAGTTATTTCAATAAATGGAGGATGGGGAATATAAAAAAAGACTGTATAAAACAGTCTTTTTTTTAATATATTTTAATCATTTGTATCTGTACCAGTATTGGTTTCTGTTGTTAGCTTTCTTTTGTAATTTCCAGAAATTAGCTTTGGTAAGTATGTAATTATTTTGTAAACTGCTAAACGAACTTTTTTGCTCCATAAATAAGATCTTCTAAGTTTTCTTGCTGTACCCAAAGAAGTAGGTTCATCATCTAAAGTAATTAATTCAGTTTGAACTTTTTCTAATGTAAAAGTATAATTTTGTCCATCATTATTATCCCAAATTCCGTTTTCATTATTAAAGCAGAAATTAAAAGTATCACCTTCTAACAAATTAATTTCAGCTTGAAAACCTAATTCAGTTTTTTCCATTTTTACATCAGATACATTATCCCAATTTGGACCAAATCCATAATGAATAGTAACTACCTCTGAATTATTTTGAAATAAAGTTCCTACATATGAAATTTTTACTGTAGTATTTTCTACTAGTTTATCAGTATTAAAAAAAATATTTTTAGTTAATTCCATTTTAATATCTCCTCGCTTATCTTTCGTTGGCAACATTATAATATTAATTTCTACAATATTCAAGATATTTATTAAAAATAATATAAATGTAATGAAAATGTAACAATTATGTAATAATAAATATACTAGATAAAAGGTTATAATATTAAAAAATTTTAATAAAATAAAATTAAGAAAATCTTGTAAAATAAAAGACTTTGTGATACCATTTATTATAGATAAAGTTAAAGGGGAAAATTAATGAAAGAGGAAATTTTAAAAAGTAATGAAAATGAAAAAATAAAAGATTTAGAAAATAAAGATGAATTAGAAAAAAAATATGAGAAAAAAGAAAAAAAATCAAAAAGAGAAATAGAACAGTATGAAATGTATAAAGTAACAAGAAGAAAAAAAATCATAATAACTATTAGTATAATTACATTTGTAATTATAATTTCTTTTTTATCAACCATATTTGCTATTTTAAATATTAATAGTGATAAAATAATAAAGGGTGTATCAATTTCCGGAATAGAAGTTTCTGGATTAACTAAAGAAGAAGCAACAGAAAAATTAGAAGAAATATATAATGTGAAAAAGGAAAAAGAAATTGAAGTAAAATACCAAGAATATGTAAATACTTTAAACCCAACGTTGATGGAAGTTAATTATAATATTGAAAAAGCAGTAAATGATGCATATCTTACAGGAAGAGCACAAAATATATTTTTAAGTAATTATGGAATTTTATTTACATTAATAAAAAACAAAAATGTAAATTTAGAAATGACATTAAATGAAGAAGAAACAAAAAAAATAATAGAAGATATAGGAGCAAATTTACCAGGAATATTAGTTGAGTCAAATTATTCAGTAGAAGATGATGAATTAATAATCTCAAAAGGAAAAGCAGGGGTTGTAATAGATACAGATAATTTATTAAATAAAGTTAAAGAAAAATTAAATGATATAGATGAAAAAGATGATTATATAGAAATTCCAATTATAAATAAAGAACCAAAAGCGATAGATTTGGATAAAATACATGAGGAAATATATACAGAAGCAAAAGATGCTTATTACACAAAAGAGCCATTTAGTGTTTTTCCAGAAGAGAATGGTATAGATTTTGATGTAGAAGAAGCAAAAAAATTATTAGAAGAAGATAAAGAAGAATATATTATAAAATTAAAAATAACAAAACCAAAAGTAACATTAGATCAAATAGGAACAGAGGCATTTCCTAATAGATTATCTACATTTACAACAAGATATGATCCAAGTGATATAGATAGAACAACAAATTTAAGAATAGCATGTCAAAAAATTAATGGAAAAGTAGTATTAGCAGGAGATACATTTTCTTATAATCAAACTTTAGGAGCAAGAACAGCAGCAGCAGGATACAAAAATGCAAAAATATATGAAGCAGGAGAAGTTGTAGACGGTATAGGTGGAGGAATTTGTCAGATTTCTTCAACATTATATAATGCAATTTTAATGGCAAATTTAGAAGTTGTAGAAAGAAGAAATCATCAATTTACAACATCATATTTAAGTGCAGGAAGAGATGCAACAGTTGTATATGGAGTAACAGATTTTAAATTTAAGAATACAAGAAAATATCCTGTAAGAATAGTAGCGTCAGCTCAAAACGGAATAGCAACAGTTTCAATTTATGGTATAAAAGAAGAAGAGGAATATACATTTAATTTTTATACTAAAGTAATATCAACTATCCCTCCTACAATAAAATATGAAGAAGACCCAAGTTTGCCTGCAGGAACAGAAAATATAAAAAGACCAGGTACAAATGGACAAATAACAGAAACATATATAACTAAAATGTTAAATGGAAAAAAAGTTTCTACTAAATTACTTTCAAGAGATACCTATAGTGCTATGCAACGAATAGTAATTAGAGGAACAGGAGCGGTAACTACAATAGAAGCACAGCCACAAAATCAAACAACAACACAAACAAACACCAAAATAGAAAATCAGACAAATGAAATAACTGAGACTTCAATAACACCATCAGACGAAGTTACAGAAAATCAAAATGAATGAAATGAGGAATAAAAAATTAAAACCAATATCTATGCAGATGTTGGTTTTATTAGGTATAACTCTTGACAATAAGTCTAAAAGGTACTATAATTTAAAAGTATTTAAATAAATATGGGCCATTAGCTCAGCTGGTAGAGCAGCAGACTCTTAATCTGACGGTCGGAGGTTCGAACCCTCTATGGCTCACCAAAACAGTCTTATACGAACCATAAGTAGTATGAGATGAGAACAATGTATTTTCCTTATTAGTAAGTAGGACTAATAAGGAAATTTTTTGTTTAGATTAAACATAGATAAAAAGCTCACTATATGAAGTGAACTTTTATATATAATTATAAATTTATAACTGTAAAAGTTATTCAACATAAGTTTCATTGCGAGGTAAGAGTACTTTAGTACAAAATACCTGTGTATATGTTTATATCTATAACATTTTTTTATTTACACTAAAAATAAAGTGTATTATATAATTGACTTTTCACATATTTAAGAATATAATATATTTTGTGAGATTATCGTTTTTTACAAAAGAGATAAATATGGGAGGAATAAAATGAAAACAAAAAAGAAAATAATAACTATTTTAATAGCACTATTATTTATTGTTATTAGTTATACAACAGTAAAAGCAAATGAAGAAAATATAAATAATGTAAATATTGTAGATAACGCAGAAAATGAAAATGATGTAAATAATACAAATAAAGAGAATATAATAAATAATATTGATAATTCAATTAATATTGATTATATATATAATAGTGAACAAAATACTGTAACAGCAAAAGTTACATCAAATATACCAATGAAAGATACAAAATCTACATGGACATTAAGCAAAGATAAAAAAGTTTATACAAAAACATTTAATACAAATCAAAATTATTCAACACCGTTTACTCAATCTAATGGAAAAGTGGTAAATATTGAAATAAATATAACACAAGTAAAAAATATGGAATTAACAAGTACAAATGAATATAATGCAGAAGAAAATACTGTAACAGCAATAGTTACATCAAATGTACCAATGAAAGATACAAAATCAACATGGAAATTAAGCAAAGATAAAAAAGTTTACACAAAAACATTCAATGCAAATCAAAATTATTCAACACCGTTTACTCAATCTAATGGAAAAGTGGTAAATTTTGAAATAAATATAACACAAGTAAAAGATATGGAATTAACAAATACATATGAATATAATGCAGAAGAAAATACTGTAACAGCAATAGTTACATCAAATGTACCAATGAAAGATACAAAATCAACATGGAAATTAAGCAAAGATAAAAAAGTTTACACAAAAACATTCAATGCAAATCAAAATTATTCAACACCGTTTACTCAATCTAATGGAAAAGTGGTAAATTTTGAAATAAATATAACACAAGTAAAAGATATGGAATTAACAAATACATATGAATATAATGAAGAAGAAAACACTGTAATAGCAACAGTTACATCAAATGTACCAATGAAAGATACAAAATCTACATGGACATTAAGTAAAGATAGAAAAGTTTATACAAAAACATTTAATACAAATCAAATATACTCGACACCTTTTACAGGAACCAATGAGAAATCAATAAATAATGAAATAAATATAACACAAATAAAACCTATGGAATTAACAGCCGAGTATGAATATAATGAAACAAAAACATGGGTAAAAATTAAAGTTACTTCAAACTTTAAAATGAAAGACACAAAATCTACATGGGAATTAAGTAAAGACCAAAAAACATATACAAAAACTTTTGGATTTAATACAAATTACTCAACAAACTTTACACAAATAAATGGAACAAGTAAATCCTTTAATATAAATATAAATCAAATAAGAGAATTTAAATTAACAACAAATTATTTATATAGTGGAGATAGAAGATCTGTAAAAGTAACAGTAAATTCAAATTTTGCAATGCAAAATAATAAATCTACATGGAACTTTAGTGCAGATAGAAAAACAGCGACAAAAACATTTGTAGATAATACAAGATATTCAACACCATTTATAGATGAATATGGAAGAGAAATTATTTTAAATATAAACATAGATAAAATAGTAAAAGGACCAATATTAATAGCAGATGTTACGTTAAATTCACCAGGAAGTGGAGCGGCAAGAAATGTAAATTTAAGTATAGCGTCAAATACAATAAATGGAAGAATTTTAAAACCAGGAGAAATATTTAAATGGTCTCAAGTAGTTGGTCCAGCTACTACTCAAAAAGGATATAAAATGGCAGCTGTATTTCAAGGAAATACTGTTACACAAGGAATTGGTGGAGGAATTTGCCAAGTAAGTAGTACACTTTTTCAAGCTGTAAGAAATATAGGCTTAAATATAATTGAAAGACATACACACTCGTTACCAGTAAGTTATACAACATTAGGAAATGATGCAACTGTATCACATGGATCACTTGATTTTGTTTTTCAAAATAATAAACCATATTCAATAAAAATTGAAATGTCTGCAGGAGCAGGAACAGTTAATTGTAAAATATATCAGTTATAAAAATTTGCCATTGGTCGAAAATTGACAAATAGATTCGACTCCAATGGCAAATTTTAATTAATTTCAGGACCAACAATAGAAGTAATTTTGTCTAATTGAGTTTTTAATAAATTATATAAACCTTCACTAGTTGAAGAATCTTTTCCTTCTTCATAATTAGCAATAGTTTTCTTAATATCAATTAATTTCATTTTCCTAAGATTAGAAGTATTTGCTTTATACATATAAATAGGCACATAATTTGCTTTATCTATAGTAATTTTTCCATCAGTATGTTTAGTAATTGTTAAATTTAAAATAATAGAATTTCTTGTATTTTCAGCATTTTGGTCACAAATAAAATTACCATGAGCATAAATAACAAAACCATCTTTTGTTGAACCATCCTCTAAAGTAATAGTTCTCTTTTCCATTGGTTCCAAAACATGAGGATGATTTCCTAAAATAATATCAACACCATTTTGGAATAAGAAGTCTGCTAATTCTTCTTGTTCATCAGAAGGAGTGGTTCTATATTCGACTCCCCAATGCATACAAGCTACTAAAACATCAAAACCTTCTTCTTTGGCAGATTCAATATGTTTTTTTATTAAATCTTTATCAATTAAATTCACACAAAAAGGTTTATCTGAAGGAACAGGAATTCCATTTGTTCCATATGTATAATCAATAAAAGCAATTTTTACACCTTTTACATACTTTATAAAAACTTTATCTTGGTCTTCTTGTGTTTTATAAGTTCCAAGATGTGCAATATCGGCATCATCTAAAACATCTATAGTTCTAGAAAGGCCACTAAAGCCCATGTCTAAGCAATGATTTCCTGCAGTTGTAATAACATCTATACCAATATTTTTTAAGTTATAGGCTAAACTATCAGGAGAATTAAAAGTTGGGTAATTGCTATAACCGCGTTCTTCACCTGCAAAAGATGTTTCAATATTTCCAATACATATGTCACCAGTTTTTGTATAAAGACTAATATCTTCAAAAACATAAGAAAAATCATAAGTGTTTGTATTTTTATCATAAGCATCCCAATATTGAGTATTATGACACATAACATCTCCAATAGAAGTTAAAGTAAATGTTGTATCAGTTTCTTCAGGTTTAACGTCCTTTTCTTTATTCTGTTCTTCATTATTTTTAAGTTCATCCTCAATTTCTTGTTTAGAAGTTTCAACTATATTTTTATAATTAGCATAATTTTTAAGATAATAAAAAACTGCTGTAAAAATTAATAATATTAATAATATAAAAATAAAAATCTTTAAAGATTTAGTAAGTTTTTTTTGATCAGAATCAATTAAATTTTTTCTTTTTTTATTACGATTTCTATAATTACTTCTCAAAAAAATCACCTCACAATTATTATAAACATATCATAAAAAACAAAAAATTTCAATAAAATGAATAAACTTTAAATATAAACATATAATATATAAAAACAAGCTTAATATTTTAAACAAAAAAGAGCATAAAATTAGAATATAAAAAGGAGGAAAAAGGATGAAATTAATTGACAAAATAGCATTAGTTTTAATAATAATAGGTGCTATAAATTGGGGATTAATTGGATTATTTAGATTTAACTTAGTTGAAGCTATTTTTGGAAGTATGACAATTTTGTCTCGAATTATATATACATTAGTTGGATTATCTGGATTATGGGGAATAAAATTATTATTTGAAGAATAAAATAGTTAAAAAATGAAAAAAGCTTAAATAAAATTACTTATTTAAGCTTTTTTTATGGAAATTTAGTAAAAAATATGATATACTAAAATTCGTGAATAATAAAAGGAAGCGAAAGGAGAAAAAATGTTAGTTGCAAATAATGTTACTATTAGATTTGGAAAAAGAACCTTATTTGAAGATGTTAATATAAGATTTGGAAAAGGAAATTGTTATGGAATAATAGGAGCAAATGGAGCTGGTAAATCTACATTTCTCAAAGTTTTATCAGGAGAAATTGAACCAAGCAAAGGAGATGTTTCAATTGAAAAAGGTGAAAGAATATCTATTTTAAAACAAGATCACTTTGCATATGAAGATTATACAGTAATAGATACAGTAATTATGGGAAATAAAGAACTATATGACATTATGAAAGAAAAAGAAAAAATATATGCAAAACCAGATTTTTCTGAGGAAGATGGAATGAAAGCTGCAAAACTAGAAGAAAGATTTGCAGAATTAGATGGATGGAATGCAGAGTCAGATGCAGCAATGCTTTTAAATGATCTGGGAATAGTTCCCGAAAATCACTATAAATATATGAAAGAAATAGAAGCAAGAGAAAAAGTAAAAGTATTACTAGCTCAAAGTTTATTTGGTAATCCGGATGTTTTATTATTAGACGAGCCAACAAATGACTTAGATTTAAAAAGTATTAATTGGTTACAAGACTTTTTAATGGATTTCGAAAATACAGTAATTGTAGTATCACATGACAGATATTTCTTAAATAAAGTATGCACACATATAGCAGATGTTGACTTTGGAAAAATAACAGTATATCCAGGAAACTACGATTTCTGGTATGAATCAAGTCAATTAGCTCTAAAACAAGCAAGAGAACAAAATAAGAAAAAAGAAGAAAAAATAAAAGAATTACAAGACTTTATTGCAAGATTTAGTGCAAATGCATCAAAATCAAAACAAGCAACATCAAGAAAGAAAACACTAGAAAAAATTCAATTAGAAGAAATAAAACCATCAAATAGAAAATATCCTTATGTAGACTTTAAACCAGACAGAGAACCAGGAAAAGAAATTTTACAAGTAAAAAACATATCAAAAACAATGGATGGCATAAAATTATTAGATAACATATCCTTTGATGTAAAAAGTGGAGATAAAATAGCATTTTTAGCAGAAAACGAAAATGCAAAAACAGTATTATTTCAGATAATAACAGGAGAAATAGAACCTGATGAAGGAGAATTAGTTTGGGGAACAACAATTACAAGTAATTATTTTCCAAAAGATAACAACTATTTATTCGAAACGGATGAAAATGTTACAGAATGGCTTAGAAAATATTCAAAAGACCCAGATGAAACCTATGTAAGAAGCTTTTTAGGAAGAATGTTATTTTCAGGAGACGAAGCACTAAAAAAAGTAAAAGTCCTTTCAGGAGGAGAAAAAGTTAGATGTGTTTTATCAAAAATGATGTTATCAGGAGCTAATTTTTTAATATTTGATGAACCTACAAATCATTTAGACATGGAAAGTATAACATCTGTAAATGAAGGAATGAAGAAATTTAAAGGAAACATCTTATTTACATCACATGATCATGAATTAACACAAACAGTAGCAAATAGAATCATAGATATAAAAGAAAATGGAAAAGTTAAAGATAGAGAAGTTACTTATAATGAATATTTAGGAATTGAATGATGAATAAAATCATGGAGGAAAAGAAATGGAAAAAATTATAAAAATAATTGCAGAAGAATTAGCAATAAAACCTAATCAAGTGGAAAATACTATTAAATTAATTGATGAAGGAAATACAATACCATTTATTGCAAGATATAGAAAAGAGGTAACTGGTGGATTAAGTGATGAAACTCTTAGGGATTTGGGAGAAAGGCTAGCATACCTAAGAAACCTAGAGCAAAGAAAAGAAGAAGTTATAAAATCGATTGATGAACAAGGGAAATTAACAGATGAAATTTTACAAGCTGTGGCAATTGCAAAAACATTAGCAGAAGTTGAGGATATTTATAGACCTTATAAGCAAAAGAAAAAAACAAGAGCTACAGTTGCAAAGGCTAAAGGTTTAGAGCCTCTTGCTGAAATTATAATAGCTCAAGTTGAGAAAACATCTATTGAAGAAATTGCAAAAGAGTATATAAATATTGATAAATTATCAGATGAAGATAAGAAAAATAAAGATAAAGTTGTAGCTACTGTAGAAGATGCAATTGGAGGAGCTTTAGATATAATTGCTGAAAATATTTCAGATGAACCTAAATATAGAAAAGAAATTAAAAGACAATACTATAGAGAAGGGTTAATTGTAACAAAAGCTACAAATTCTGAAGAAAAAAGCAATTATGAAATGTATTATGAATATAGTGAAGCTTTAAAATATATTCCAAGCCATAGAATATTAGCAATAAATAGAGGAGAAAAAGAGAATTTCTTAAAGGTTTCAATGGAAAAACCAGAAGAAAAGATTCTAAAATACATTGAAAAAGATATAATAAATCGGTAATACTCAATTTACAGAAATGTTAATAGATACTATTTTAGATAGTTTTAAAAGACTTATTGAGCCTTCTGTTGAAAGAGAAATTCGTTCTGACTTAACAGAAAAAGCTGAGGAAAAAGCTATAAAAGTATTTGGGCAAAATTCTAAACAATTGTTACTTGGAGCACCTATAAAAGGGAAAACAGTTATGGGATTTGACCCTGCATATAGAACTGGTTGTAAAATTGCAGTTATAGATGAAACGGGAAAAGTGCTTGATTATACAACAGTATATCCAACAGATCCACAAAATGATGTGGTAGGTGCAAAAAAAGAGCTTTTAAAATTAATTGAAAAAGACAATATAGATATGATTGCAATTGGAAATGGTACAGCCTCTAGAGAGTCTGAATTGTTTGTATCAGATATGATAAAAGAAACATCAAGACCTGTACACTATGCAATTGTTAGTGAAGCGGGAGCTTCTGTTTATTCTGCATCAAAACTTGCAACTGAGGAATATCCAGATATAAATGTTTCTATAAGAGGAGCAATTTCAATTGCAAGAAGATTACAAGATCCTTTAGCAGAACTTGTAAAAATTGATCCAAAAGCAATAGGAGTAGGACAATATCAACATGATGTTAATCAAAAAAAACTAGCGGAGAGCCTTACAGGTGTAGTAGAAGATAGTGTTAATAAAGTTGGTGTAGATGTAAATACAGCAACACCATCACTTTTATCTTATGTTTCTGGAATTAATAAAACAATTGCAAAAAATATTGTTAAATATAGAGATGAAAATGGAAAACTTAAAAATAGAAAACAATTATTAAAAGTACCAAAACTAGGTAAAGTTGCATTTGAACAATGTGCAGGATTTTTAAGAATTTTAGATGGAGATAATCCACTAGAAATTACAGCAGTACATCCAGAAAGCTATGAAGCTACAGAAAAGATGCTTAAAGAAATCGGATTTGATAAAAAAGATTTAAAAGATAAAGAAAAATTAGAAGATTTAAGAAATAAACTAAAAAGCATAAATATATCTGATATGGCAAAAGAGCTAGAAATAGGTGAAATGACCTTATCAGATATTATAGAAGAACTTTCAAAACCAGGAAGAGATCCACGTGAAGATATGCCAAAACCAATTTTAAGACAAGATGTTTTAAAACTTGAAGACTTAAGAGAGGGAATGGTACTTTCAGGAACAGTTAGAAATGTAATAGACTTTGGAGCCTTTGTAGATATTGGAGTTAAGCATGATGGATTAGTACATATTTCAGAATTAAGTGATAAATTTGTAAAAAATCCTTCTGATATTGTCTCAGTAGGAGATGTTGTAAAAGTAAAAGTTATAAAAATTGATATGGATAGACAAAAAGTTGGATTAAGTATGAAAGTTTAAAAAAGTAGAAAAATGTCGAAATTCATTATTTTATATTGACATTTATATAAAAAAATGCGAGAATATTAATATAAAAATAAAAGGAGGAGTTTCTATGAATTATACTGATTATTATGGTTATGGAGATTACAATGACATATGGAACACTACAAATTCTGTTCTTGGTTCTACAACAACAAGTTCAGATCCTTCAGCTGCAGTTATGGGAGTTGTTGGAGGAATTATAGCAGGTTTTATCGGTCTTATTGTAATTGTTAGCCTTGTATTAACTGTATTACAAATTATTGGAATGTGGAAAACTTTTGTAAAAGCAGGAGAGAAAGGATGGAAAGTACTTATTCCATTTTATAACATAGCAATGCTTTACAAAATCTCTGGAATGTCACCTTATCTTGTATTCGTTTATATAGGATTAATAATTCCAATAGTAAACATATTTGCAGGAATAGCATTAGCAATTATTACATTATACCAAAAAGTTAACCTAATGAAAGGATTTAAAGCTTCTACAGGTTTAACAGTTGTAATGTTAATGGTACCATTTATTGCATATTTAATATTAGGTTTTGGAAAATCAGAATATTATGGATTTGAGAATAATAATGAAAATATTTAATCAACCAATGGAGACAGGTTCGTATTGGTTGAACACAGGAGGGTACTTCTTCCTTTTATGAGAGGGGAAGGTACCCTTTTTTTATTTGTGATAGATTGGAGTTAAAATTAAAAATTGTTGATTATTAGAATGAGGGATGTTCAGGGCAAAATATATTATATTATTTTTTATTTCATTACTCGGCTTCCTACATAAAACAAGAATATCTAAAATTATTTTATGGCACCCTTTCACTTAGTCCTCACAGCAAAGCTGTTCGACGCGAACATTTTCCATAAAATAATTTAAGATATTCTAATTTTATTCCAGTCGCATTCGTAATTGCATGCAAAATAATATAATACATTTTGAGCATGAAAGAGGTTCATTCTAATAATTTACAATTTCTTTTTTGAAATAAATAGAACGATTAAATAAAAAATAAAGGGTACCTCTTCCACATAAAAGGAAGAAGTACCCTCCTGTGTTCAACCAAAACGAATCTGTTCTCTTTGGTCGAAAAGCTTTAATTATTGTAAAGTTGAATTTTCTGTTACAACTTCTGCTTCTATTTTATTATCTTTTCCTGCTAATAATTCATAGAATACTATTTGAGCAACTTGAA
>CAZBMU010000019.1:0-18169 GCA_964493175.1 uncultured Clostridium sp. | reverse complement strand
GCTTATCTGTATCAAATAAAACAATAGGAGGAAATGCAATAGTAGCAGATACAACAGGACCAACTGTAAATATATCAAGAACAGATTATAATACATTTAGTTGGACAGCAGCAGATTCATCAAATATAGGAGGATATGCAATTACAAATAGTAATACAGCTCCAACAACTTGGATAACAACAGGAACATTAACAAGTGGAACAAAAGATATAGATACAGATTCAGCAAAAACATACTATTTATGGGCTAAAGATTCATTAGGAAATACAAATAGTACATCAATAGCATCATTCTTAATAACAAGAAGTCAGGGAACAGGAAGTACATTAACAACAAGAGTAGATTCATCAAGTGAGTCAACAGGAACAAATATAACATCAAATACATTGGTATTAAAAGATACTCCTGTTTGGGCAAAAGCAACAGCAAATACAGGATATGGTTCACCAACATTAAAAATAGGAAACAATACAATATCTAATCCAACATCAGGAGGAACTGGAACAATAACAGCAGCAACAACAATAGCATCAACTGCAACAGCAAATAATTATACAATAACATTAGATAATGCAAATGCTACAACAAATGGAACAACGAGCCTAACAGAAAAATATAATGATGGTATTTATATTGGAAACAATAAAATGACAACAAGTACAAATCCTATAACGAAGCCTCAAAGAGTGTATACTATAACATATAATACAAATGGTGGAAACACAATATCAAATGGAACAGCAACATTCACATTTGCAGGATATAAAGATGGAACAACAGAAATGATAAATTCAAACGGATATATAACAAGTGAATTTACAGCAACTAAGTATTCATCAGCAAAAACATTAAATGCTAGTTGGACAGGTGGAAGTATAACATTACCTACACCAACAAAATCTGGATCTACATTCTTAGGATGGTATACAAATTCAGGATTAACAGGTGATCCTTTATCAGGAACAACATATACACCAACAGGAAATAATGATACAACATTGTATGCAAAATGGTTATCAATAACAAATCCAAGTAATGTAGCAGTAAAATCTGGAAATACAGCAGCATTTAGTGTAACAGCAACAAATGCAAGTTCATATCAATGGCAATATAGTACAAATAATGGAAGTTCATGGACAAATGTAACTACTTCTCAAGGAACAGGAGGAACAACATCAAACTTTACAACAGTAGCAACAACAAGTGCAATGAATGGATATAAATATAGATGTGTTGTTTCAAATGGTCAAAAGACAGCAACATCAAGTGCAGCAACATTAACAGTATATTATACACATAGTATAAGTACACAACCTTCAAATCAAGCAGTTAAGAGCGGAAATACAGCAACATTTACAGTAGCTGCAACAGGAGGAAATCCAAGTAGTTATACATATCAATGGCAATATAGAATAAATAGTAGTGCAACATGGACAAATGTAACAACTATGATAGGAACAGGAGGAACAACAGCAAGCTTTACTACAGTAGCAACAACAAATACAATGAATGGACAACAATTTAGATGTAATGTGTCAAATGGTCAATATACAGTAACATCAAATGTTGCAACATTAACTGTATATTATACACATAGCTTAAGTGTTGAGCCAGAAGATGTAGCAGTAGAAGCGGGAAGTACAGTAAAATATAGTGTAGTTGCAACAGGAGGAAATCCAAGTAATTATACATATCAATGGCAATATAGAATAAATAGTAGTGCAACATGGACTAATGTAACAAGTACTCAAGGAACAGGAGGAACAACAGCAAGCTTTACTACAGTAACAGTAACAAGTGATATGGATGGTTACCAATATAGATGTAATGTATCAAATGGACAATACACAGTAACATCAAATGCTGCAACATTGGCAATTGCTAGTACAATACCAACAACACCAGTTGCAGAAAATACAAGTTACGAGGATGGAAATGGAGATATTGCATTAATACCAAAAGGCTTTAAAGTATCAAGCAATCCAGATGAACAAACAATAGAAACTGGTTTAGTTGTTAAAGATAGTAGCGATAATGAATGGGTATGGATACCAGTCGATGATGTAACTCAAATGTATACAACAGATGGAGCACCATATACATTATGTGGTTCGACGTTAAAAACTTCATCTATGGCTAGTAAAAGCGCAATATTAAGTGGAATAACAAGAACAACACCAGGTACAACTAGTTCATATAAAGAACCAGATTTGGCATCAACTTATGATGATGATTGGACAGCGATTGATGCAGGATTTAGTGACTTATCAGGTATGGCACAAAGTTTAGTGGATGATTATGAAGAGATGATAGCAAGTGTAGAAGAATATGGAGGATTTTATGTAGGAAGATATGAGTTAACAGGAAGTGAGTCAAGTCCAACTGAAATTTCTGGAACAGCCTTAGTATCCAAAAATTGGTATGTTTTATATAATGCATGTAAAAGATTTACAACAAATGAAGTAGAATCAAGAATGATATGGGGATGCCAATGGGATATGGTTTGTAAATATATAGCAACAGGTAATAATTATAGCATAACAAATTCAAGAAGTTGGGGAAATTATAGTGATAGTACTGGAAATGCAGCAGTAACAGGATATGGTTCAAAACAAATAACAGGATTCAGCGAATATTGGAGTGCAAAAAAAATATACGATATAGCAGGAAATTGCTCTGAATGGACCCAAGAGGTTTACGGCATTAACGGTCGAGCCGGAAGACGGAGGCTATGGCAACGCGTCAGGATCTAGCTTTCCAGCTTCCAACCGTAGCACCAGTAAGCCAAATACAACGGATAGTTATCGAACCTCACGACCTACACTGTATGTTAAGTAAAGCCAAACAGCTGTGAAAACTAAAGTTTCACAAAAATTTCAAAGCATTTGCAAAGTTATAAAGAGTTGATATATTTATAAAAAATAAGTATATCAACTCTTTTTCGTTGGGTTGTAAATAAGGAATAGCTTTTTATCAAAATTTGTTTTTTAGTTGTAAAATTTTGTCAAACTTTGCGATGAGAAATTGTTGTGATATCTTATTCTTTAAAAAATAAATATAACTGAAACTGCTAAACAATTTGGACGTGATTGAAGAACAGCAAGAAAATATTTTAAATTTGACGATTTGCAAAAAAAATAATCAAACTTGTGTCTACTTTATTGACATGGTATAAAGGTTATAATATAATAATATCATCATAATAATTTTGGAAAATATAATAATACATAAAAGCTTAAACAAAAAATAATTGTAAAAGAGGAGTATATAAATGAAAAATAAAAAAACAATTATAACTATTGGAATTGTTATAATAGTTATATTAGGAATATTTTTTATTTCAAAAAACAATCAAATCATAAAGAATATTGTTTCACAAAGTGCTAAAAGTCTAATAGCACGTTTAAGCGGAGAAGGAACAGGTGGAGATAATAACTATATAAAAAACCCAATAGATAAAGTAGTTGGTTTAGGAGAAACAGCAACATTTAGTGTTGACTCTTTTGGAGTAGCTTCATATCAATGGCAATATAGTACAAACAATGGAAGTTCATGGACAAATGTAACAAGTGCGCAAGGAACAGGAGGTACAACAGCGAGCTTTACAACGGTAGCATCAACAGATGTAATGAATGAATACCAATATAGATGTGTTGCAACATTTGGAAACGGAGGTACAGTTGTAAGCACAAAAAGTGCAACATTGACAGTTAACATAGTACCAACAGTAATTGCAGGGGAAGTAGCAACTGTAAATAGTGAATATACAGATGGAACAGATATAGCAATAATACCAAAAGACTTCAAAGTTTCAAGCAATCTAAATGAACAAACAATAGAAACTGGTTTAGTAGTTTTGGATGGAAATGATAACGAATGGGTATGGATACCAGTAGATGATGTAACAGAAATGTATACAACAGATGAAGCACCATATACATTACGTGGCGATACAGGAGTAACATCATCAATGGCAAGTAAAAGTGAAATAATAAGTGGTAGGACTAGAATTAAACCAGGTAAAAATACTTCTCCATACTTTAGAGAACCGGATTTAGTAGGTAGCGGAACTACATCATATGATTATAGTTCTTTGTACTATGGACAAGCTGGATTTACAAGTCTACAAGAAATGGCACAAAGTTTTGCAGATGATTATGAAGAAATGATAGAAAGCATAGGTGAATATGGAGGTTTTTATGTAGGAAGATATGAATTAACAGGAACTGTAAATAGTCCAACTGAGGTTTCTGGAACATCTTTAGTTAATGTAAATTGGTATAATTTATATAATGCATGTAAAAAATTCACAACAAACGAAGTAGAATCAAGAATGATATGGGGATGCCAATTCGATATTGTATGTAAATACATATCAGAACGTGGAAGTAAAGTAAATTTAAACTATTTAAGCAAATGGGGAAATTTTAAAAATGCAGAAGTAAAATCTAGTGATGGAAATTCAATAATAAAAGCTAGTGGAACTTCTTCAATACTAGATACAGGAATAACAACATTTACGATGGCAAATAATATATATGATATAGCTGGAAATTTTTATGAATATACCCAAGAAGCTGCGAGTACCGGTAATAGGGAAATTATGCGGAGGTTGTTATAGTAATTCTACCACCGACAACTATTTCTACTTCAGGTCGTCTATGTATACTACCGAAGGAGTATCTAGTAATGGAACACGACCTACACTTTATATTAAATAGAAGTTATTTAAAAAAATGCCAAAATAGATGATGAAGTTAATCCTCCTTATTAAACAAATTTGTCTAACAATTTGGGTTTATTTCAAACATATTGACTTAAATTATAATTATTTATAAAATGTAGTTGTAATTTAAGTCTATTTTTATAAATAAAAAACAAAAGAAGGGAGTAAATAAATGAAAAATTCAAAAAATAATGGAATAACACTTATTGCTTTAATTATAACAATAATAGTTTCAATAATAATATCTGGAATAAGTATATCAGTATTAACTGGAGATGATGGTTTAATTAATAAAGCAGGAAAAGCAAAGGATGAGTCTGAAAGAGCAGATGAATATGAAATGCTACAACAAGCAATAGTAGAAGCAATGGGAAAAGATAAAAGAGGAAGATTAAAAAAGGACATATTAAAAAATACTATTGAAAAAAATATAAAAAATGTGACAACTGATAATGAAAAAGAATTTCCATTAACGGTAACATTCACAAAAACAGGAAATATATATATGATAACTGAAAATGGAGATATAATTAGATATAATAAAAACTCACCAACAGTGGTTGCAGGAGAGAAAGCAACAGAAAATAGTGAATACACAGATGGAACAGATACAGCAATAATACCAAAAGACTTCAAAGTATCAACTAAACCAGATGAACAAAAAATAGAAACAGGATTAGTAGTTTTGGATGAGAATGATAATGAGTGGGTATGGATACCGGTGGATAATGTTAATAATATGATTACAACAGAAGGAGCACCATATACATTATGTGGTGGGACAGGAGTAACTACATTAATGGCAAGTAAAAGTGCAATATTAAATGGGAAAACAAGAGGGCTACCAGGTTCAACAAGTTATAGAGAGCCAGATTTATTGCTAGGTGATAATGGAGATACATGTGATTATGCAAATTATAGTACAGCAGGATTTAGTAGTTTAAAAAATATGGCACAAAGTTTAGTAGATGATTATCAAGAAATGATAGCAAGTGTAGGAGAATATGGAGGATTTTATGTAGGAAGATATGAATTAACAGGAAGTGTAGAAAATCCAACAGAAGTATCTGGTACTGTATTAGCAAATAAAAATTGGTATAATTATTATAAAGCATGTAAAGGATTTACAACAAATGAAGTAGAATCAAGAATGATATGGGGATGCCAATGGGATATGGTATGTAAATTTATTTCAGAACATGGAGATAAGAAGGATATTTCTGATTCAAGTGCGTGGGGAAATTATAAAAATATAGAAGTATTAGCAAGTGATGGAACAACAGTTATAAAAAACAGTTCAACTTATGGGAACTGGTTAGATACAGGAATAACAACATTCACAAAGGCAAATAATATATATGATATAGCAGGAAATTATTCTGAAAATACTCAAGGTGCCTATGAAAAATATAATCGTGAAGCAAGACGGTGGTGATTATGGTTCACACAGTACTACGTTTGGAGCAAGTTGGCGAGGAGGAATGTCTCCTGCTAATCCGTGGACAGGTCTTTCTAGTCGCCCAACCTTATATATAAAATAATTGAAGAAAATTGCCAAAAGGGACGCCCTTTTTGGCAATTTTTTAAAGAATATTTAAAGTTTTTTAACATATAATAATTTTGAATAAAATATTGAATATAATAAATATTTATGATATAATATATACAAATTCCGAACAATAAACGGAAAATACATAAAGGAGGATATATTATGACTAATAATTATATTCATAGAACAATTGAAACAAAATTAAATGAAATGTATGGAAACTTTCCATCAATATTAATTACTGGTTCTAGACAATCTGGTAAAAGCACAGTATTACAATATATAACTAATAATAAAGGTCAGAAAATAAATGAAGTTAGTTTAGATGATTTAAAAGAAAGAACTATGGCACTAGATGATCCAGAAGCTTTTTTAAGGATACACGGAGTTCCTTTAATAATTGACGAATTTCAATATGCACCTAATTTGCTTTCATATATAAAAATAAAAATTGATGAAGCAAGAAAAAATGAAATGTTTGGTGATGGTAAAGAAGTAGGTACATTATACTATCTTACAGGCTCACAAATATTTGAAACAATGGAAAATATTACAGAATCTTTAGCTGGTAGGGTAGGAATTATAGATTTATATCCTTTATCTACTAGAGAAATATACAAATTAAATGAAGAAATATTTATACCTGATATTAATATAATAAAAAATAAACAACCATTGAAATACGAATATATGAATAATATATTTGAAAGAATATTCAGAGGAAGTTATCCTGAGTTATATAAAAATGAAAATATTAGTTTAGAAGCTTTTTATTCTTCGTATCTAAGAACATATATAGAAAGAGATGTTAGAAAAATAATAAACATACAAGATGAGCCAAAATTTTTGAAGTTTATATCAAGCTTAGCAGCAAGAACAGGACAAGAATTTAATGCATCAGACATATCAAAAGATGTTGGAGTTGATTCAGAAACAATAAGTAAATGGACAGGCATTTTAAGCAATACTTACATTATTTATCTATTACAGCCACATATGAATAATAATGTTGGACGTATAATAAAAAGACCTAAAATATATTTTATGGACACAGGGTTAGCATGTTACTTAACAGGATATGTAAGTAGTGAAACACTACAACGTAGTGCATATAGTGGACAAATTTTTGAAACATATATAATATCAGAAATTGTAAAAAGTTATACAAATAATCAAAGAGATCCAAAAAAACACTTATATTACTATAGAGATAATAATGGAAAAGAGATAGACCTGTTAATAATTCATGAAAATAATATCTATCCAGTTGAAATAAAGAAAGGCGCTAATCCAGGCAAAGACTCAATAAAAAACTTTAATATAATGGATAAATTTGAGATGAATTCACCAAATGGAATAGTAATATGTTTAAGTAAGGACATACATGCACTAGATGAAAAAAATTATATGATTCCAATTGAATATATCTAATTGCCAAAAGGTACGCAGCTTTTTGACAATTATTTACCAGAGATAGTGAAAAACACAATGAAAGAAGGATATAATTATGAAATTAATTGTTCAAAGAGTAAAAAATGCAAATGTAAAAGTAGAAGAAAAAATTGTTGGAGAAATAAAGAAAGGCTATATGGTTTTAGTAGGAATTAATGAAAATGATACAGAAAAAGAGGCTGATTATCTAGCAAAAAAATTAATAAATCTAAGAATTTTTGAAGATGAAAATGAAAAGATGAATTTATCTATTCAAGATGTAAAAGGTGAACTCTTATTAATTTCTCAGTTTACCTTATATGGAGATTGCTCTAATGGTAATAGGCCTTCTTTTACAACAGCAGCAAAACCAGAATTAGCAGAGCCGTTATATGATTATTTTTGTAAAAAATGTTCTGAGAAAATAAAAGTAGAAAAAGGAATTTTTGGTGCAAACATGCAGGTTAGTTTAGTAAATGATGGACCAGTAACTATTGTTTTAGAAAAATAGAACAAAAAACCTTGATTATAAAAATCAAGGTTTTTCTTATGGTGAGCCAGGAGGGGTTCGAACCCCCGACCCCAGGCTTAGAAGGCCTGTGCTCTATCCAACTGAGCTACTGACCCAAATCTCAAATAACAATAAATATAATAACACAAAAATCTAAAACTGTCAACTCCAATTGTAAATTTTTTGTGAACTATATTTACAATAAAAAAACAAAGTGATAATATATGAACAGTTAATTTTAAAGGAGGTATTTTCGTGATAGAAGTAAAAAATGTTACAAAAAAGTATGGAAAGTTTGTAGCCGTAGATAATATAAGCTTCAATATTAATGAAGGAGAAATAATAGGGTTACTTCGGACCAAATGGTGCAGGAAAAAGCACAACAATGAATATGTTAACAGGCTTTATTGAACAAACAGAAGGGGATATTATAATAGATGGATATAATATTTTAAAAAAGCCTAAAAAAGCAAAAAGAGAAATAGGGTATATGCCTGAAGGAGTACCTCTTTATACAGATTTAACAGTAAAAGAATTTGTAAAATATATGGCAGAACTAAAAAATGTAGACAAAAAAATAAGAAAAGAAAAAGTTGAAAAAATAATTGAACAAACAGGGTTAAAAGAAGTAGAAAAAAAATTAGTTAGAAATTTATCTAGAGGATATAAGCAAAGAGTTAGTATGGCAGGAGCATTAGTAGGAGAACCTAAAATTTTAATTCTGGATGAACCAACAGTTGGATTAGATCCAAAACAAATTACTGAAATTAGAAATTTAATTAAAGAACTTGGAAAAACTCATACTGTAATTTTAAGTTCACATATTTTATCAGAAGTTAGTCAAATTTGTAATAAAGTAATAATAATTAATAAAGGAAAAATCGTTGCAGTAGACACACCAGAAAACCTAGAAAACAAAGTATCTAGTAAAAACTGTGTTTATGTAACAGTTGAGGATACTGAAAATAAAATAGAAAACGTTATAAATAAAATACAAGAAATTAAAAGTATAAAATTAACAAAAGAAAATGAAGATGGAACAAAACAATATATGATTGAATCAAATACTGATAATGATTTAAGAAAAATTATTTTTTCTGAGTTAGCAAAAGAAAATATTACAATATTTGAAATGAAAAAAGCAGATGCAAGTTTAGAAGATGCATTTATAAAATTAATAGAAGGAGGTAATGATTAATGCTTTCAGTTATAAAAAAGGAATTTAAAAGTTATTTTTGTACTCCAATAGGCTATATATGTATAGGGATATTCTTACTAGCTTTTAGCTTCTCATTTTATATTAGTCCATATCAAAGTGGAACAATAAATTTTGGAAGTATCTTTTACACACTTCCTATAGTTATTTCTTTAATACTTATAGTTGCATTGCTTACAATGAGAACATTTGCTGAAGAAAAGAAAAATGGCACAGACCAATTACTATTAACATCACCTGTAAGTATTATAAGTATAGTGTTTGCTAAATTTATTGCAGCAACTTTGATAATAGTAATAACAGAATTATGTACAAGTTTATATTTTGGTATATTATGTTTTTTTGGAGTACCAGATATACAAACATCATTAGTAGTATTATTTGGTTTTTTATTAATGAATATGGCATATATATCATTTGGAATACTGGCTTCAAGTGTTACAGAAAATCAGATAATAGCAGGTGTTCTTACAATAGGATTTTTTATAATTAATTGGGTATTACCATCAATAAATAATATTTTTTCAAATTATGCTTTAATAGATATCTTTTCAAAATATGTATATGGGCAAATAGATATAGCAGATTCAGTAACATTTATAACATTTACAATAATGTGTTTAATTTTAACAATAATATTTATGCAAAGGAGAAAAAGCGTAAGGTAGAAGGAGGGAAGTTAAATTGAAAGAAAACAAAAAAGTAAAAGAAAAAGAAAAGAAAGAAAAGAAAGAAAAGAAACCAAATAAAATTATTGAAGTAATTAAGAAAAAATGGTTAATAGATGGAACAAGAACAACAATATTAGTTATAGCAATTATTGCATTATTTATAGGAATCAACGTTTGGTTACACAGTTTAGATTTGACACCAATAGATTTTAGTCAAGAAAAACTTTACACATTAACAGATGAAAGCAAAGAAAAAGTAAAAGATATAGATGAGGAAGTTAATATATATTTTATTGGTTATGATGATAGTGACTCAAATTTAAGTTTAGCAAAACAATATAAAAATGTAAATGAAAAAATAGTTGCAGAAGCGGTTAATATAAATGATAGACCAGATTTATCAACTAAATATGGATTAGAAACAGGAAGCAAAGGAATAATTGTTACAAGTGGAGAAAAATCCAAAGTATTAACAGATAATGATTTAGTAACTTATGATACATCTACTTATGAAACAATTAGTATTGCTGAAGAAAAATTAACTAGTTCAATTATAAGTGTTATAAGTGATAAAACACCAATTATTTATTTCTTAGAAGGATATAGTGATTATTCATTATCTAAAAATATGAATTATTTAAATATTTATTTAAAAAATGAAATAAATGAAACAAAAACAATAAATGTATTATCTACTGGTAAAATTCCAGATGACTGCGATACATTAGTTATAACAACACCATCAAAAGATTTTGATGATATTGCTACAAAAGCAATAACAGATTATATTAATTCAGGAAGAAATGTTTTATGGTTAAATGCAGCAATAGCAAAAAAACAAGATTTTCCAAATGTAAATAAAATATTAGAATTATATGGAGTAAAGCCATTTGAAGTAGGAATAATAAGAGAAACAGATACAAGTAGAATGGTAGCACAATCACCAGACTTAATAATGCCAGAAATACAATATTCATCTGTAACAGAGCACGTATATAACTCTACAGGAGTAATATTCGCAAATGCAACTAAAATAAATATTGAAGATGAAGAAAAGTTGGAACAAAAAAATATAACAAAGACAGAATTAATAAATACTAGTGAAGGAGCATATTTTAGAACAGACTTTAAAAATGAGCAAAACGGAAATGCTGAGGGAGAAGAAAAGAAATCATATTTAGTAGGTGCAGAACTAGAAAAAACAATAAAAGAAGATGTTAAATCAAAATTAATAATTTTTGGTGAGAATGTATTTATAACAGATTACCAATTAATGCAAAGTTCACAATATCCAGCAGTAGAATTAGCACAAAATAAAGACTTGGTTTTAAACTCTTTAGCATATTTAGTAGATAGACCAGAAGATATAACAGCAAGAAAAAGTACAGGAACAGTAACATATACAGCAACAGAACAGCAAGACACAATAATAAGAATAATAATATTTGCAGTACCGCTACTTATTATTATTGTTGGAATAATTGTATGGCAAAAGAGAAGAAGAAAAAAATAAATTCAACCACTGGAAAAGGGTTCGTTTTGGTTGAAGAATAAAAAAGAAAAACTTCCATAAAATAGTATGGGAGTTTTTTTATGATAAAATTGGTATTTGTAATAATTGGAACTTTAATTGGGGCAGGTTTTGCCTCTGGGCAAGAAATATATTTGTTCTTTTTTTCTTATGGCATTAAAGGTTTAATAGGAATATTTATATCAAGTATACTTATAGGAATTACGATTTACAAATCATTGATTTTAATTAATAAATATAATATTAGAACATATATAGATTTCTTAAATATATTTATAAAAACTAGGAAACAAAAATGTTATTTTAATATAAAAAATATAATAAACATAATAATAAACATATTTATTTTAGTAACTTTTTTTATAATGATAGCAGGTTTTGGTGCATATTTTGAGCAACAATTTGGAATAAATAGTTTGTTTGGAAGTATAATTCTTTCAATATTTTGTTTCATTGTTTTTCTAAGAAATGTAAAAGGTGTAATAAAAGCAAGTACAATACTTGTTCCATTTTTAATAATTACTATAATGTTAATAGGAACTATTAACATTAAAAATATTAATTTTCTTAATATAAATCAGTATTTGAATAGAACAAATAATTCAAATTATATTTTAAGCAGCATAGTTTATTGTAGTTATAATTCTATTTTATTAATACCAGTTTTAATAACTTTAAAAGATTATTTAAAGAATAAAAAACAAATAGTTTTTATTGCATTTATAACAACAGCAATAGTTTTATTATTATCTTTTATAATTTTTACATTACTTATAAGAGTAGATGTTGATATTACAAAATTAGAGATGCCAGCAGTGTATGTTGTTTCAAATATGTCAAAAATTTTTGAAATATTATATGGGATTATTATTTTAGGTTCTATTTTTACTACGGCTATTTCTTTAGGCACTAGTTTTTTGCAAAATACAAGTAAAAGTAAAAAAGGTTATGAACAAATTGCATTAATTATGTGTATAACTTCGTGTGCAATTTCTCAAATAGGGTTTTCTAATTTAATTAATTATTTATATCCAATTTTTGGATATTTAGGAATCATTCAAATAATTAGATTAATGAGGAGGGATTAAGGGACGTCCTTTTTTTCCCTCTTTTGGGGATTTGGGGACACCCCTTTACATTCAGATACGCTACCTTTTATGGGGGGATGTATCCTTATTTTTTTCCTTACTGTTCATTACGTTTAAAAAGAAATTGTAACATACTATTTTGAGCCTCTCTCATGCTCAAAATGTATTATATTATTTTGCATATAATTACGAATGCGACTGGAGTAAAATTAGAATCTCTTAAATTATTTTGCGGAAAATGTTCGCGTCGAGCAGTTTTGCTGCAAGGACTAAGTGAAAGGGTGCCACAAAATAATTTTAGAGATTCTTGTTTTATGTAGGGAACCGAGTAATGAAATAAAAAATAATATAATACATTTTGCCCTGAGCATTACTCAAAATACTATTAACAATTTCTATTTTTCACTCCAATCAAACGTAAGGAAAAAAATAAGGATACATCCCCCCATAAAAGGTAGCGTATCTGAATGTAAAGGGGTGTCCCCAAATCCCCAAAAGAGGGAAAAAAAGGACGTCCCTTAATCCCTCTTTGCAAAAAAATCAAAGAATACTTGAAAAGTATTCTTTTTTAATATACAATAAAGCAAAATAAAACCAAGGAGAAATTATATGAAAGATTTTTGGGCTGAACAAATGGATGAGATAAAAAATCCAGAGCTTAATAAAAAAAGGTTATTAATAACAATAATTGTTATATTTATTATAGTAATTTCGATTATTATAATTGGTTTATATAATACAAACAATAAAGCAAGAGAATGGATTGATATAAATATATTTAGAAAAGAAATATTAAAAGATGAGTCTATAATAATTGATTTAAAAGAAAATCAGAATGCCAACATATATGCTTTTAATAAATATATTGGAGTTTTAAGTAAAACAAAATTTTTAATTTATGGAAGTACAGGAAATAAAGAGAAAACTTTAGATATACAAATATCAAATCCTATATATGATTCAGCAAATAGATTTTTAGCTATTGCAGAAAATAAAGGTAAAAAATTTTATTTAATTGAAGATAAAGAAATTGCTTGGGAAGAAGAAGTTGAAGGTAATATAGCACAAATTATTACAAATAAAAATGGTTATGTAGCATTAGTAATTGTAGATACAAGTTATAAAACGGTTATAAAAATGTACAATTCTCAAGGGAAATTGATGTTTAATTCATACTTATCTTCAACAAGAGCAATTGATGTTTCAATTTCAAATGATAATAGGCATTTAGCAATAGCAGAAGTTGATACAACTGGAAGTGTTATTCAATCAAATATACGAATATTATCAATAGATAAAGCTGAAACAGATGCAACAAATTCATTAGAAAATACATATAAAGGTGAGGCTAATAAATTAATTACAAATATTAAATATCAAGACAAAAATAAATTAGTTTGCATGTATACAGATTCAATTCATCTTATTGAAAATGATGAAGATATAACTTTAATAGACAATACAAATAAAAAAATAATGTTTCAATCTGTTGATTTAAGAAATACAGCATGTTCTATTGAAGAAAAATCTTCAGGATTATTTACAGCAGATTCAATAGTGAATATTATAAATATTGAAAATAAATTAACAAAACAGTATACAGCTGATTCTGTAACAAAAGAGATATATACTTATGGAGATATTATTGCTTTAAATCTTGGTACAGAAATTGAATTTATAAATAAAGGTGGATGGCTTGTAAAAAGATATGTAGCAGAACAAGAAATAACAAATATTGTTGTTTCAGATAATATAGCTGGTATTATTTATAGAGACTCAATTGAAATAATTAATTTATAAAGGAGTTTAATATGGGAATAATAATTGATTTAGCAATTTTTTTATTAATTGCACTTTCAGTTTTTTTAGGATATAAAAAAGGTTTAATATCATTAGGTATTCAGCTTATATCTTTTGTGGTCGCTATTATTATAACACTCGTTTTATATAGACCTATAGGAAATATTATAATTAATACAACAACTATAGATGAAAATTTGCAAGATGTAATTGAAAAAAATGTAGATAAGTTTTTAACTGAAGATAGTGATAATAAATTGAAAATTGATGTTGTTGAAAATGCGAAAAATGGAATGCTTTCAGAAGGTTCAAAAACTTTATCAATAAATATTATATATTGGGGAACTATGATTTTATTATTTTTAATATCTAAAATCTGTTTATTATTAATAAAATCATTGGCCGATTTAATTGCAAAACTTCCGGTTTTAAAGCAATTTAATGAGTTAGGTGGAGCTTTATATGGGCTCCTTAGAGGCTTATTGATAATTTATGTTATATTAATGATTATTAATTTAATAATATCAGTAAATCCAAAAAGCGAACTAAATGAAATAATGAATGAAACTTATGTTGCAAAAACAATGTCAACTTATAATGTATTAAAAATATTCTTAAATAAAACAGAAATATAAACAAAATTAATACTATTTGTTGCTATTTAAATTGATTTTTGTTATACTAATAGCACATGAAATTTTTAGGAGTGAGAATTTTGGGAAAAAATAAAACAAACGAGAAATATAAAAAAAAGAAAAAGATGAAGTTTTGGAAGAAATTTTTATTATTTATATTAGTGATTTTAATAGCATTAATAGGATTATTTGCATATAAAGTACACAAAAATGGTGGAGGACTTAGTGGAATGTTGGCCACAGTTGCAGGACATAACGAAAACACTAAAAAGCAACTTGGAGAATTTAAATGCCTTTTATTAGGAATTAGTACTGATCAAGAAGATGTAGACTTAACAGATACCATTATAGTAGCATCATACAATCCAAATACACAAAAAGCAACATTGCTATCAATTCCTAGAGATACATATACAGGAACAGATCCATCAAAAGCAACAGCTTATCAAAAAATAAATGCTATGTATAGTAGAAAACATAGACCAGATGAAACATTAGAAGCAGTAAACGAAATAACAGGACTAAATATTAAATATTATGCAGTTGTAAAAACAGAAGCATTAATAAAATTAGTTGATGTTATAGGTGGAATAACATTCGACGTGCCAATTAATATGGATTATGATGACAAATCACAAGATTTACACATCCATTTAAAAGCTGGAGAGCAACACATAGATGGAGACAAAGCAGAGCAACTTGTAAGATTTAGACATAATAATAATGGAACATCTTACCCAGAAGAATATGGAGATAATGACATAGGAAGAATGAGAACACAAAGAGAATTTATTTTGCAAGTAATAAAACAAACAGCAGTACCAGGAAATATATTTAAATTAGGTGAAATATTAGATGTAGCAAAACAAAATATTGAAACAAATATAGATTTTGGTGTTGCAAAAGATTATTTACCATATATAGTAGAATTTAACACAGAAAACCTACTAACAGAAACATTACCAGGAGAGCCATCAAACAAAAATGCTTCAGGAACATGGGTATATATTTATAATAAAAAAGAAACACAAAGTTTAATAGAAAAATTATTCTATGATAGAGACAAAACAGAAGAAGAACTAGAAAAAGAAGCTTATAATACAACAAATTCTAGTAATAATAGTACTACAAATTCAACAACTAATACATATACAAGCAATACAACTAGTAATAAAGCAAGTTTTAAAATAGAAGTATTAAATGGAAGCGGAACAAGTAAAAATTTGCAAACAGTTGTTAGTGATTTAAAACAAGCTGGATACAAAGTTACAAAAACAGGAACAACAAACTCAACATCTAAAACAACGATTATAGATAAAAATGAAGTAAATAGTTCAATTTTAAGACATATAAAAGATGTTTTAGGTGTAGGAATAATACAAAATAGTGAAATAAGTTCAAGTAATATAGACATAGTAATTGTAATTGGTACTGATTACGAATGATTTTTGGGACGGGGTCAAAAATCATCGACCCCGTCCCAAAAAAATCATTTTCTCTTTTTATTCAATAATTTGTACATAACTATCAAAACTGCAATTAACAAAATGAAATATAAAATATAATTTAAAATCTTTGTTTTTTCAACACTATGTGAAGCTATTAAATCTGTAGAATAATCAATTCCATCAATATTATATGTTACTTTACCTAATATAGCTCCTTCTTCTATTGGAGCAGATATTTTTTCATTCAATGTTATTTGAGGTTCAAGTTTTCTTTCAGAAAAAGATGTTTTTAATAAAGCTGGTATATCTTTATTTGCTAGTAATTCTAAATTTTTGGTCTCCTTTGTGGCCCAGTCCACTTCTATATTTGAAATTATATCTTTTTCATTTACAATATTTTTAACACAGTAATTTGAATAAGTATAATCAAAAATTTTTCTAGTATCTGAAGTTCTACTTTCTGAACCTAGTACGCAACATATTAATTCTAAATTATCTAAATATGCAGATGATACCAAGCATTGTTTAGCTTGGGTTGTTGTTCCTGTTTTTCCTGCTGTTAAATTTTTATAATAGTTTTTTGAGTTTGGATTTATAAGGTCATTTGTTGATGAATAAGAACGTGTTCCAGATTTATTTGTTGCTGGAATTGCACATGATGCTTTACCTGCAATTTTTCTAAAAGAATCGTTTTTTAAAGAATATTGCATAATTCTTGCTAAATCATAAGCTGTTGTATAATGATTTTCATCATGCATTCCAAAAGTATTTGTAAAGTGAGAGTTATTTAAATTTAACTCATTTACTTTAGTATTCATCATAGAAATAAAGCTATCTACAGAGCCACCAACATATTCTGCAAGAACATTTGCAGCATCATTTGCAGATGGTATTAGTAATAGCTCTAACAATTGTTCAACTGTAAATACTTCACCTATTTGGATATTTGCAGATGAATATCCTTCTGGAATATCCATAACAGCATCATAACTAGCTGTTACTTTATCTTCTAAATCACAATTTTCTAAAACGATTATTGCTGTTAGAATTTTTGTAGTACTTGCTGGATACATTTTTTCATTTTCATTTTTGCTATATAATATTTTATTTGTTTTATTATCTAAAACGACATAAGCTTCGGCATTTACAGTTGGAAAGTCTGTTTTTTCTTCATCTGCAAATACATAATTTATGCTAGTCATAAATGTTATAGTTGTTAATAATAGTACAATTAATAATTTTTTTAGTTTCATTGTTTTCTCCATTTAATAATTAATATAAAATAATATATCTTATTTTATAAAAAAATTCAATAGAAAGAAGGGGATTTATATGAATAATTTAAATAAAAAACAAAAAATAGTTTTAATTATAATAGTTATTTTTGCTTTGATAGTTATTGTTTCTTATTATATATATAATGAAAGTAATGTTTTTTTAAAACAAGAAGATATGTTAGAGAACATATCATATTCGGAAGATTTAAAAACAGAAAGTGAAAAAGAAAAAAATACAATTAAAGTACATATTTCAGGTGCTGTAAATAATGAGGGAATAGTTGAA
>CAZBMU010000018.1:17893-18190 GCA_964493175.1 uncultured Clostridium sp. | reverse complement strand
TGTATCTATTTTTATATCTGCAATAATATTTGTATATTCAATCATATATTTTGCGTAAATACTATTATTTATCATAATAAGAAACAGAAAAATAAATAAAATTACACATTTTTTCTTCATTTTTCACCTCCAGATTTTATTCTCCAATTAAACAAATTTCGAAATTATACAATTTCAAATTTTCTCCATCTTTCGTATCTTCTATATTTTTTATAGAATTTATTTCATATTTCCATTCCCATAAAACATGTATTATTTTTGTTTCATTTTTTAAAATATCACCTTCTTTTCCTTCCT
>CAZBMU010000018.1:0-17883 GCA_964493175.1 uncultured Clostridium sp. | reverse complement strand
TCTGGATTCCGCCCGCAGAAGCGTAGCAGCGCAGCAGCAGATCATGGATGATTTCACGGAACAGTACGGTGCCGACTATGCCTCGAAAGTAGTAGCTATTCCGGGTTATTCTGAACATCATACGGGACTTGCCTTAGACCTTTATCTGATCATCGACGGAGAGGAAAAATCTATTTTATATTTTATTTTATAGTTTGAAACTAATATAATTTCAAAATTTCCTTTTGTACCTGGTGCAACTTTTTCATTTAAAAGAGTTTTTTTATCAATTGTTGTCCACAAATTATTTATTTTGTAATTTTGAATTCCCTTAGAAACCTCAATTTTATATTTATCAGTTTGTTTTTTTGATTTATTATAAGAATTAAAAAAATTAAAGAATATTAAATCATCTTGGTATACAAAAAAATCTTTTTTTAGAGTGTAATATAAAAAAATTAAAAATATTATTAAAATTAAAATAACTATATTTCTTTTTTTCAACAAATTCCTCCTTACATTTTCTTCTGTTCAGAATGAACTTTAATTTGTATTTCTTGTATTATTTCTTCTATATTTGAGTTTTCTTTACATTGAATTTCTATTTTATAAATATCTTCTTGTTTTTTATTTTTTGGCATAATAAATTTATCTGTTTTATTGTTGTTTACATTTATTTCTTCATCATTCTTATATATTTTAAAATTTAAATTTTTATTTATTTGTGATAATATTTCTACATAATATTCTAATTCAATTTGTGTAATTTTATCTTGATCATCAAAATTTTTCACTTTGAAATTATAAACTCCTTTTTCATTTGTTTTTGTTAAATATATTTCTTTATCATTTTCGACTTTTAAAATGGGTTTCGCAATTTCTCCATTAATATTTACATTTGTTTTATTTAATGATTTTCCTATACTAAAACCTGAAAAGAAAAAAATTATTACTATACTAATTATAACAATTAATGTAATTTCTCTTTTTTTATTTTTGAATTTTTCTTTCATTTTATACCTCCATTTTTTTATATTTATAAGTAAGGAAAAACAAAATTTGCTTTTCCTTACTATATATAAAAAGGAATAACATTGAAATTTTAAATCAAGATATACTTTTTACATTTTCATTTTTCTATAATTTTTATTTTATCTTATTATTGTGGTTCTACTTGAGTTCCTATAACACTTACATTAAATGTATAATTTTGAATATTTTGAGCATCTTCAGTGTCTATAGTATCATTTGCATTTATTGTTTCACTATTTGAACCTGTTTCATATTCCCATATCCATTCAATTGGTAATGTTATAACTTTATTTTCATCTTTTGCACCTATAATTCCTGAAATACTATCTTGTATTTCTCCTAAAGAATTATATTCTACATTTTCATATTTAAATTTTAAATTAGTTGGTTTTGTAGAATTATCTTCAAAGTTAATATTGTATCTAATTCCAACATCAGAACCTGTGCCATCTATAATAATGTTAAAACTTCCACTTGTACCTGGGGCAATTTTATTATCAACTAATGTATTATTGTCACAAGTTGAAGCTAAATTTATTTGTTGTATTTGCTCTTTTCCTCCATTAACTTTAAAACTCCATGTTGCAACTTCTGCCATACCTTGGCCTTTAACTTCTGTAATATATTTTGCATAGGCTTGTCCACCTATAAATGCTAAAAGAATAATAGCTAAAATTGCTACAATAATTAACGCTTTCTTTTTTTTACTCAAAAGCATCTCTCCTTTCATATTAAATTTTTGAATTATTTGGATTATTTTTAGATTAAAAAATATAAAAATAACTGATTAAAGAATTTTCCCTAAAGGGGAAATAAATTTTTCTATAAAAATTATAGATTAAATATGAAAATGTAAAGACATTATACTTACAAAGTTTGGTATTGTCAATATTTTTCAATAAATTTTCTAAACTTTCGACCGCAAAATTCGACAAATGTCCAAAAAGGGACAGGTCCCAAATGGACATTTTATCCATTTTTGGACACATCTCTATATCAATTTAGATTTACTCCTATAATGCCTCCTATTATTCCAAATACAACTCCAGTTCCTATCATTATTAAACTTTGTAAACTCAAACCAAATCTCCAGTTTAATATACTAGAAATTAAATATAACAATAATATATAACAACCACCTACAAATGCTCCATTAAATATTCCATTTTTTTTGATTTTTCTATTTCCTATTGAACTTCCTATTAATATGCTTATTGCTGTCACTACTATTATTACAGGATTAATTGTATTTTCACTTAAATTTGTGTATGTTAATAATATAGAAAAAATCAGTAAAAGAGTAATTGTTGTAATAAGCGCAATTCCAACTCCTTTACTGATATTTTTTATACTGCTATTTAAACTTTCCATATTCTAAATCCTTTCTACTTTTTCTTTTTAATTATATTATTACAGAAAAGAATTTAGAACTTAGACTAGATAAAAAAATAACAATTCCGTGCAATCGACCAAACGAAGCTTTAGCTGAGTGCGATTGGAGCAATCGACATACTAGTATTATTAATATGGAAATTGCGACACCAAGGAATTGTTATTTTTATTTATATTTTTTTAAAACTATTCTTCAAAAAACTTTTCAAAATCTTGTTCATTAATTTTCTCTTTTTCTAATAAAGTATTAGCAATTAAATCTAATTTATCTCTATGTTGTTGTAGTAACATTTGAGCATCACGATATGCTGTATCTATTAAAGTTTTAACTTCAAGCCCTATTTTATCTCCAATATTTTCTCCAAACATTTGAATTTCATAAGGTTCTTTTCCTTGAAAATCAATTGGGCCTAAATCGTCACTCATTCCATATTTTGTTACCATGTCTCTTGCTATTTCTGTTGCTACTTCTATGTCGTTTGATGCACCTGTTGAAATATCATCTAATACAAGTTTTTCTGCTGCTCTTCCTCCTAGTAATGCTATTAATTTTTCTTGCATTTCTGTTTTTGAAATATAATATTTGTCTTCATCTGATTTATACATTGTGTATCCACCAGCCACACCTCTTGGTATTATTGATATTTCTTTTACATTTGTTTGTGTTGGTAAATATCTACTTACTACTGCATGTCCTGCTTCATGGTATGCTGTTAATTTTTTGTCTTTATCTGAATATTTTCTTGTATGCTTTTCTAAACCTACTGTTACTTTTTTAACAGCATCTTCTATGTCTATATTTTCTATATCTTCATGTTTATGTTTCGTTGCAATTATTGCTGCTTCATTTAAAATATTTTCTAATTCTGCTCCTGTAAATCCTGCTGTATCTTCAGCAATACTTTCTAAGTTTACATCGTCTGATAATTTTTTGTCTTTACTATGGATTTTTAATATGTCTAATCTTCCTTTTAAGTCTGGAACTGGTATAGTAATTCTTCTATCAAATCTTCCTGGTCTTAGTAGTGCTTTATCTAGCATTTCTGGTCTATTTGTTGCTGCTAGTACTATTATTGTTTCTTCTGAACCGAAACCATCCATTTCAACTAATAATTGGTTAAGAGTTTGATTGTTTTCTGTTTCAGCTCCACTATTTGAAGTTCTTCTAGATCCTATTGCATCTATTTCATCTATAAATACTATACAAGGTGCTAGTTTTCTTGCTTTTTCAAATAATTTTCTAACACGTGATGCTCCTAGTCCTGCAAACATTTCTATAAATTCTGATCCACTCATAGAAATAAATGGTACATCTGCTTCTCCTGCAATTGCTTTTGCAATAAGAGTTTTTCCTGTTCCTGGTTTTCCATATAATAAAACTCCTTTTGGAACTCTTGCACCCATTTTTGTGTATTTTTCTGGTCTTTTTAAAAAGTCTACAATTTCTACCATTTCTTCTTTTTCTTCATCTAATCCTGCAACATCATCAAATTTTATTTTAGTTTTTCTTTCTGTATCATCATATACTTGCCCTTTTTCTCCTAATCCTTGCATTTTAAATATCATTATAAATAATGCAACCATAATTACTGTTGGTAAAAATGATATTATAAAACTTGGAATTTGTGAAATAGCGCTTCTTGGTTTTTGGATTAATTCAATTTCGTTTCCTTCTGCTACTTTTGATTGTACTAATTCCATGAAACTTTCTAATTCTGGTACAATAACATTTTTCTCTTCTTCTTCATTTTTTACTTTTACTTTAACAGTAGAACTTCCTGTTTTCATTTCAATTTTTTCTATATTACCATAAGATAACTCTTTTATTAAATCCGTATATGCTAGTGTTCTTTCTTCTTCTTTACTTTTTTCTTGCATTAGGAAATATACACCAATTCCAATTAACACAAGTAATACTGCTGTTAGAATCCCTAATAAAATTATTTTTTGTTTTTCTTTTTTTTCTTTATTATCCATTTTTTCTTCCTTTCTTTAAACCTACGCATTAGATCCTTCAGGTTCGTTATTACCAACATTGTTTTCTTCTTTTTCCTTTTGTTCCTCTTCTTTGTCTTTTTTCCTTCTTTCTTCTTTTTCTTTTTCATCTTTTTCTTCTTGTTCTTTATCTTCTTGCTCTTTTTTTATTATTGCTTCAGCTTCTGCCAATTTTATTAAATCCATTTGTTTTTTTATTAAATCTGATTTTAATATTAATATAGCTGTAGCTAAATATATTACTGCAACAGACATATACATTACATTGAAATATTTCATATTAAATTCTGTAAATATATTAACTGCTATATATAATATATTTAAAATAGATGATAATGTTAAAGCATATATAGACATATTAAATATTGCAACATATCTCATTTTTATTCTTGCAAAAAGAGTTGCTAGATATCCAAAACAGCTTACTATTATTGTATTTGAAATTGCAGTTAATAAATAAATTAAAAAACTCATAATAAATACAGTTAAAAATATGCTTATATATAAATTAATTATTCTACCACTATTTATATAATCTATAACAGATTGTTTTGAAAATTCTGTTATTTTCATTTGTTCAAAAATTTCGTTGTATGAATATGTTATAGTTCCAGATACATTTGAATTTTTTATTATTAATTTATCTTTTAAGATAACTACTCCTTTGCCATTTTGATTTATTTCATTAGTATATTTATTTACTTCTTGTTCACTATCTGTTTTTGTATCTATTATTGTTTTTCCTAGAATAGGATTATCTTCTTCTGAAATATCAATTAAATTTTCAGATTCAACATTTAATAAACCTTCTTTATATGAGAATTCAGGGGCTTCATTTTTTAAATAATTAACTCCTTGTTTTACTATTGTATATGTTTTACACATATACCTCACACTCATTATTAAAGCAACTATAGCTACTATTTTTATTAAATATTCTACTGCCTTTTTTACACCTTCAGCTGCCATATCTGGATATTTTTCTGTTTTGATAATTGAATACCATACTTTTTTGAAAAATCCCATTTTTTCTTCCATTATCTGTACTCCCTTCTTATATTAGAATCTACAAATTTAGGATTAATATTCAAAATAACTTTATCTCCTATATTTATATTTTTATTTGTAATATCACATGTAATATGATATGTTCCAATTCTTCCAAGCACCTTACAGTTTTGTTCATTTATTTTTACATAAATTGATTTGTTTTTTAAACTATCTTTTATGTCTCTTACAATATATCTTAATTTATCAATTGGTCTATACATATCTTTATCATTTGTTATATTTAAACCATTCATATATCCAACTGGTATAATTGCAATTTTTGTTTCTTGTTTAGTTTTAAATGTATTAGAATAACCTATATTAAAACCTTTAGGTAATTCTTTTATTTCCGAAACAGTTGATTCAAAATGTGTTACTTTCTTTAACCCAATATGATTTTTAAATGCTAAATTCCCTGTAAATGCTGAACCTATTCTCACTGCATTTAAATGCATAATTGGATATTTTAAAAATGCTGATGAATTACAAATATGAAGTATTCCTGTTTCAATATTGTTCATTTTTAAAACTTCTATTACATTTAAAAATCTTTCAAATTGTAATTTTGTATATTTTTCATCGAAAAAACTAATAGAAAAATGTGAAAATGTTCCTTCAATTTTTATATTTTTTATTTCTTTTAATATTTCTATCATTTTATCTCTGTCATTATATATAAAACCATATCTTCCAAATCCAGTATCTATTTTTAAATGTGCTCTAATTTTTTTATTTTGCTCTTTTGCAATTTCTTCAGCAATTTCTATATCTTCTTTTGAACCAATTGTTATTATTATATTGTTTTCTACTAAAGTTTCCACATCTTGTTTTATAGCTGTTGATGATAACATTAAAATATCTTGTCTTATTCCTGCTTTTCTAAGTTCTATTGCTTCTTCTAAAGTTGATACTGCAAAAATAGAAATTCCATTATCTATTAAAAAATTTGTATATTCTACAATTCCTAATCCATATCCATTTGCTTTTACAACTGCTATGATTTTTAAAGTATTCCCATTGTCATCTACACCACTTTTTTTAGCATATTCTTTTATCTGTTCTATATTATGTCTTAAATTTTCTTTATTAATTACTAAAGTGTTCAATTTTATAACTCCTATTTTAATAAATTTCTTTTAATTTGTCTAATTGTTCTAAACAATTTTTCTGAAAAACGATATAATGCATAAGTTATTGGTTTAAATGGCATATATATTTCTCCAATAAATTCTGTAAATGTAGCTCCAAATCCTTGTTTAAATCTATATAGCCCATATTGAGGGTGTGTTTCATCAACTACTCCTGATACCCCTCTAAAATCATATATATCATCTTTTCTTGCAATTGCCATTTTTATCATTTCCCATTGCAATAAATAATTTGGCATTAAATTCCTATAATTATTACTACTTGCTCCATATAAATACCATGTTTTGTTTCCATAAAATATTGGTATTACCCCTGATATTGGCTTGTCCTCATAATAAGCCATAAGTAATTTCATATGTTCTTTACCTAAGCAGTCATACATTTTTTCGAAATATTCTAATGGTCTTGTTATAAATCCATCTCTTTTTCCTGTTTCTATCATTATTTTATGAAAATCTTTTAAATCTTCTCTTGATCCTTCTTTTACAACAACACCTTTTCTGCCAGCTAAACGTATATTATATCTCCATTTTTGTTTAAATCCTGCCATTACCTCTTCTTCTGTTTTATTTTTAATATTTAACCTGAATACATATCTTGGCTGAATTTCGTCTTTAAAATCTTTTGCATCATCTTTAATTTTATAACCTAAATTTGTTACAATTTCTCTAAATGTTTCATCACTACTTAGAATATCTGGTTCTATTCTTAATACTATAGCTTTATATTTTTTTGCAAGTTCTTTTGCTCCATCTGTTAATTGTTTCATTACAGATAAATTATGAATATCACATACAGGTCCTCTTGATGCATACATAATGTTTCCGAATATTGGCATTTTTCTAATCCATACACATAATGAACCTATTATTTTACCTTGTTCATTTTCAGCTAAAATAACTTCTGGTTTCCAGTTTGGCTTTTTTACTTCTGCCCATTCTAGTGATTGTTGGAAATTACACCTTTCATTGTTTTCTAAAAAATCTTTATATTGTTCTTTTGATTCTTCATCTGTTACGAATCTCATTTTTGCCTTCTATTTTTTTTGCTTTTATACCTTTGTATTGTACACTAAAAAATATAATTTTACAAGAGATTTTAATTTTTATGCAAAAATTATATTATAAATTGTATTTTTCAATAATATATGATAATATAAAACAAATTAAAAAGGAGGTAATTATGGATTATTTAAATTCAATATTTAGTAAAATTTTTGAAAATAATATAATAACTTCAATTATTGTAATTATATTAAGTTTTGCAATTTATAGGATAATTAGCAAAGTTATTTTAAAAAGTGGAAAAAATCATAAATTAAAAAATATGAGTAATAAAAGTAAAACTTATATTAGAATGATAACAAGTATTATTAGATATATTTTTATAATAGTTACTGTTTTAGTAATTCTTCAAATTAATGGTGTAAATGTAAGTTCTATGTTAGCTGGTGTTGGTATTTTAAGTGTTATTATAGGTCTTGCTGTTCAAGATGCTCTAAAAGATATTATTAAAGGTATGAATATTTTATCTGATAGTTACTTTCAAGTTGGTGATGTTATTAAATATAATGAAATTGAAGGAAAAGTTTTATCAATTGGATTAAAGACTACTAAAATTCAAGATATTCTAACCGCAAACATAATTTCAATTGCTAATAGAAATATTGAACAAGTTGAAATTGTTTCTAATTTTTTATATGTTAAAATACCTATTGGTTATGAAGTATCGCTTGAAAAAGCAGAAATGGTTGCAAATAATATTGTAAATATTGTATCTAATAATGAAGAAGTTAATTCTTGTAAATATTTAGGTGTAACTAATTTAGATGATTCTTATATAAGACATACAATTCAAATTGTTTGCAGTCCTGATAAAAAACTCGGAATTAGAAATTTCTGCTATAAAGTAATTCTAGAAGAATTTGCTAAAAATGATATTCAAGTTCCATATAATCAAATTGATGTACACACAAAATAAAAAGTCCATTTTTAAGGGACTTTTTATTTTTCTAAAATTACAACTTGATAAATATATTTTTTATATTTAGGTTCAAATTTTTTAATTTCAATATTTTTATATTGTTCTTTATTTTCTATTTTATTATATAATTTTAAGTCAGCTGTATCAATAATAATTATTCGTTCTTTTGCATTTTCTTCCGCTTCTTTTATTGTACTTACAACATTCATTGTTGGACTATATGCTTTATAAGCTTCTTCTATTGACCAATTCTCAAGATTTAAGAAATACTGCTTATTTGTATCTATTAATGCTGCAATAACTCCTCCATTATTTATGTCTGAATACATTATAATATCATCTTCTTTTAAGTTTTGTTTTAAATAGCTTATTATTTCTTGGTTTGAGTTATCATAATTTTCCTCAATATTTACAATTAAATTCATAAAAGATATTGTTATTATAATTCCACATATTATTCCTATAATAAACTTGTTATTTTCCTTTGATAATATATATGACATTGAAAAAATTAAAAGTCCTGTTATTGTAAATAAGTATCTTGCATATAATATTGGAGATATAATTGAAGCTATTGCTACTATTACAATTACTATTATGTATATTATAAGTGGTATAATTGCTTCTTTTATGTTTTGTTTGTTTTTTATATTTTTTATTATTATATATAAGATATATAAATATATTAAACAAGCAATTACTGTTGGTACTATTTCCTCTAAACTACCTTTGAATTGAAAATTAATAATATCAATCAAAATATGTGGGAAATCTATTGTTATCCAAAATCCTTTTTCTACTCTCAAAACTTGTGGTATAAAATAAAATAACCATGGTAAGTATAAAAATACTTGCATTACTTCAATTAATATAAATTTTTTTATTATTTGCTTTTCAAATTCTTTTCTTTTTATTATTACATATATTATTAAACCTAAATTTACTATTCCTGCAGTTATTAGTGCATAGTAATGCATATAGCAGCTTATTACACTAAATAATCCAAATAACAATAGATTTTTAAAATTTTTTTGCTTAATAAATCTATTTAAATAAATTACCATAAGTGTAACAAAAGTTATTGTCCATGAATACATCCTTATTTCTAATGCATAATTTAGCATTACTGGTAAAAAGAAACTAAAAAATGAAAATAATTGCCCTGTTTGTTTTCCAAAATCTTTTTTTATATGTGTTAAACCTAATGTTCCTAATGTTATTATTCCTAAAACTGAAAATATTCTATATATAATAATATTTTTTCCAAATATCAAACTAATGATTTTTAAAAACCAATAATATAATATTGGGTGTACATCATTTCCACCTATTGTCCAAATTTCTTTAAAAGAATGATTAACTATTGCAATTGAATATGATTCATCAAACCATATATTACCGGTGAAATGCTGGTATTAATAATAAAATAATTCCTATAATAATTATTAAAATATGTAACCAATTTTCTTTTATTATATTTTTCATATACTACTCCTAATAAAAATTGGCTCTATTATTATAGAACCAACTTATATTTTTAATTATTTTAAATTTCTTCCTCTTGTAGTGCCGTATCTGATATTTTTATACTTCTAACATGATTAATTTTTTCCCATGATGTTTCTCTTTTAATTAAACATTTTAAATTTATTAAAATCCATGATCCCATAAATAATGGATAACATACTAATCCTTTTAACATAGGTTTTATAGGTCTTCTATCTAGATACATAGCAATAACTGCTGTTGCAATTGGGAAAAGAAATGTTGGTATAAGATAACGTAAAATATTTATAATTAATTCTGTTTGTGTCATTCCATCTCCTACATACATTAAAAAGTTTGTTAATAACAATAGTAATGTAATAATAAACATTGGTATGCTTCCTACAATATATAAAAGGCCATCAAAGTTCATCATTGTTTTATTATCTTTTGCAGCAATTGCTAAAGATTTTGTATATTCTTTCATACATTGTATATGTCCAACTGTCCATCTACTTCTTTGAGACCAACTTTGTTTAAATTCTGCTGGTTGTTCATCATAACATATTGCATCTGTTGCCCAACCTAACCTTTTACCCTTTATTATTCTTTTTAAAGAAAACTCTATATCTTCTGTTAATGTTATTGTATCCCAACCTTGTGGTTTTATAATATCAAATTTTACCATAAAACCTGTTCCATTTAATAATGGTGATAAACCTAAGTTATATCTTGCTAAATGGTAAAATCTATGCATTGTCCAATAAAATAAAGCATAACCTGCTGTAATCCAGCTATCTGTTGGGTTCTTTATATCTCTATATCCTTGTACTACTTCTTCTCCTTGGCATAATTTTTTATTCATATTTTTTATGAAATCTGGATGAACTATATTGTCAGCATCAAATATGAAAAATGCATCATAAGGAGCATTCTCTTTTATTTTTTGTTGTAAAAACCAATTTAAAGCATAACCTTTTGTTTTTTTAGTTTCGTCGAATCTTTTATAAACAATTGCCCCTGCTTCTTTAGCTACCTTTGCTGTATTGTCTGTGCAGTTATCTGCGATAACATATATATCATACAATTCTTTATTATAGTTTTGATTTTTTAAACTTTCTATTAAATTGCCTATAACTGCTTCTTCATTATGAGCAGGTATAATTGCCATAAATCTATGGTCTTTTTCTACCTTTAGTGGTTTGTCTTTTATTTTTACTAGAGAACATAAACTAACAATTAATTGATATAACCAAAAAATTGTTATTGTCCATACTAATGCTTCTCTTAGTATATATAAATAATCCATCTTTTTACCTCTCTTTATTAATATTATTTTTGTTTAATAATATTATTCCTCTTTTACTATTATACTATTATTGGCAAAATTATGCAATATTTTTTTTAATATTTGCAAAATTTTATTAATATGTTATAATATAATTGAAATATCCATTTGGTGTGGACATATCTATCTAAAGAGAAATTAAAAGAGGTATTTTATGAAATATTATATACAAAATTCTACAAACAAAGATACAGAGTTTAATAAAATTATTGAACCACTTATTACAAATGAAACTGTTTGTCAAATGAAATTTTTTAGACAACATTATAATACAAGTTGTTTTGAACATTGCTTAACAGCATCTTATTATTGTTATTTAATTTGCAAAAAATTCAACTTAGATTATAAATCTGCAACAAGAGCTGCAATGTTACATGATTTATTTTTATATGATTGGAGACAAAGACAACCTGATAGAAAAGGATTACATGCTTTTACTCATGGAAAGACAGCTTGTGAAAATGCATGTAAAATTTTTGATTTAAATGAAAAGGAAAAAGATATTATTATAAAACATATGTGGCCCGTTACTTTTAATATTCCAAAATCACCAGAAGCATTTATTTTAACATTTGTTGATAAATATTGTGCAATTTCTGAAAGTTCAGAAGTTTTAAAAACTAAATTATTTTCAAAAAAGGCTTTCAGATATGTTTACATAGCTTTGTGTTTATTTTTTATTAAAATTTAGGAACATGGGGACACTCCTTAGTAAATTGGGCACTACTCCTTGGGAGCATGTGTCCTTATTTTTTTATTTAATCGTTCATTTCGTTCAAAAAGAACTTGTAAATTATTAAATAGAGCCTCTTTCATGCTCAAAATGTATTATATTATTTTGCATGTAATTACGAATGTGACTGGAAAAGCTTTAGAAGTTGTTATATTAGAAAATGAGGGATGTTCACGGTACTTGAGGTACGAAAGGGTCTGAGTGAAAGAGGCTCGTTTTCTAATATAACAACTTCTTAGCGTATGAAGGGAGCCGAGTAATGAAATAAAAAATAATATAATACATTTTGCCCTGAACATCCCTCATTTTAATAACTAACAATTTCTAATTTTCACTCCAATCAATCATAAATAAAAAAATAAGGACACATGCTCCCAAGGAGTAGTGCCCAATTTACTAAGGAGTGTCCCCATGTCCCTAAAAGAGGGATGGAAAGAACGTTCCCTAATCCCTAAGTTTTGTTCCATCTTACCATTCTAATATCTTGATATTTTTTTAATACTTCTCTATATTTATCATATTCTTCTTCCCACAGTTCACTTGGTACATTATCAAACGCTTTAAATATTTTTTCCGCTTCCGATAAATATATTACCTGCTCTTGAGGTGACATATTTTCGTACTGTTTAGCAAAACGATATAATCTATCTAACATTTGGTTTGCCTCTATAAATGTCCAAAAATCTTTAACTTTCATTCCAAATAGTTTTATTTGCATTACTGCATAAGAGACTAAAGCAAATATAATAAATAATAGTATATATATTATTATAGCAATTGTTGACATTTCTTTGCTCCTTTTAGATTTTACTTTTGTATCAGGTAAATTATAACATAGCTCATTTGTGTTTGCAAATTATTTTATAAATTTCTCTCTCCTCTAAAATGACTTGCATCTTCAGAAAGATCTTTTTCAGCTATTTCTTTAGCTTCAATTATAGATCTACCATCTTTCAATTCTTTTTCTAATTTTTCCTGTATTTCTTGATCTGTAAAAACTTCTTCAATTCTGCTATCTTCCTTTTTTATTTCTTCAATACATTTTTCAATATAATCTTTTTCTATTTCTTCTTTTTCTGCATTATATTGATTGTCATCAATATCTTTTATAGTAATTTCTTCATCAGAAATTCCTAAATCTCTTTGTTTTTCTATTCTTTCTATTTCTTCTTTTACTCTAGGGTTTCTTTTTTCATTCATTAATTCTCTTGTTTCTCTAGTCGTTGGTCTTATACTTTTAGTTTCAATTGGAATACTAATAGCTTTTTCATTATCTTGCATAGGTGTCCTTACTAATGATGGTTCTATTGTTCCCATTGAGCCAATATCAACTGCAAGTTGCATTTCTTTTCTTCCTTTTATTTTGTAAATTGAATTTACTTGTTCTTGTTTTATTTCACTTCCATCACGACTTACTGCATTTATTTGTTTTGTTGGTGCTGTTCCATAACCTTGTTCTAATGACTCTATTTTTTCTGCTGAACCATCTTCTTTTATTCCAACAAAGCAAAATTTTGTTGAACTTCCATTTTCTTTAAATTTATCTGAATATATAATATCTATATTTTTATATCCTTTATCTTGAACTCCTAATAATTGTTCCATTGTTTCATTATCTGTAATTTTTTGATTTGTTTTTATTTCAGTTTTTGCAGATATTTTTTCAATTTCTTTTTTGCTAATTACTTGTTTACCATCTTGAGTATCCTCTAAATCTAATTCTTTTTTTGCATCTATTTCTGAAATTTTTTCTAAATCTTCTACTTTTACACCTAAAGTTAAAGCTATTTTTTCTAGCCTTTCATTTTCAATTTCATTTAAATCTAAAATTCCTTCTTTATCTAGTTTTTGCAAATTTTCTAATAATTCTTCATTATTCATATATTTAGAATCTAACAACAAATAATTATATTTATCTCCAGTATTATTACCACCCAAAAATTCTTCATCTTCTGTATAATATCTTTCTATAGTAACCATTTGCCCATCTTTATTTTCTTTTTGTTCTAATAATAAATATATATCTTTTTTTGTTTCATCTTGCCATTCAATTTCACCAATATATTTTACATCTATTACTTTATTTTTTAGTATTCTTTTATTATAATCTGAATCAAATTTTGTATCTTCCATAAATTGTTCTAATAATTCCAAATCTCTTTTATCTTTAAGATTCCTCATTTTTTCAATTACATTTTCTGTATCAAAATCTCTATTCATAGTTTCCCCCTATTTCATAATTTCAGCAATTAAATCATAATTACTAACATCTATAATTTTACAAAATTTGAATTTATTTAAATATTTTTTATCCTCGTCATTCTTTAATTTAATATATACAACTCCATCTATTTCTGGTATATCTTCAATTGTTCTTCCTATTAAATATTTTCCATCAAATGAAATTTGCTCTATAATAACTTCATATTTTTTCCCTATTTTGTTTTCTAAATTTTTTCTTGATATTTGTTGTTGTACTTGCATTATTTTATTATATCTAGCTTTTTTTGTATTTCCATGAATTTGATTCGGTAATTTTTCTGCTGGTGTTCCTTCTTCTTTTGAATACATAAATGCTCCCATTTTGTCAAACTTAGCAAAATATATAAATTGTAATAATTCTTCAAAATCTTTATTTGTTTCTCCTGGAAAACCAACTATTAAGCTTGTCCTTATTATTGCATTTGGCATTTTAATTCTTATTTTATTAATTAATTTTATTATATCATTTTTTGTTGTTTTTCTATTCATTTTTTTTAAGAGATTATTCAATAAGAAATATAGTAATAGCAAGGGTTACAGAGATTTGTAACAACCTTGCTATTTTATATTTGCATATAATATATGTTGAATTGGTATATCAAAATATTTTGCAATTTTTTTATTTGTTGCAACTAATTCAATTAACTCATCTGTAATCCCTTCTGGATATGAATATAAAAACCTTATCCATTTTATTTCTTTAATTTTACTTAATTCATTTAATAAATCTGCTAATTTACTTTCTCCATATAAGTCCACCCCATATTTAGTTGTGTCTTGTGCTATTATTATTAATTCTTTAATACCTTGTTTTACAAGTTTTTTTGCTTCTTTTATTATATCTTCTTTTGTTCTACTTACAAATGGTCCTCTAATATATGGAATTGCACAATATGTACAATTATTACTACATCCTTCTCCTATTTTTAAATATGCATAGTTTTTTCCAGTTGTAATTTCTCTATTTAAAAATTCTTCTTCATAAAACATTGGCATTTTTGGTATTTCAGTAATTTTTTTATTAGTTTTTGTATTTGATTTTTCTACAATTCTTCTTTTTATTAAATTATCTATTTTATCCCAAAGTTGATTATATTCATCTAATTTTATAAATAAATCAACTTCTGGTAATAGTTTTATTAAATCTTCATAATATCTTTGCACTAAGCAACCCATTACAATTAGAAATTTACATCTTTTCTTTTTATATTCTGCCATTTCCAAAATTGTATTTATAGCTTCTTCTTTTGCTGAATCAATAAATCCACACGTGTTTATTACTATGATATCTGCTTTATTTTCGTCACTTACAATATTATAATTGTTATTTTTAAATATTCCTATTGCAACTTCTGTATCAATTAAATTTTTGCTACATCCTAAAGATATAAATCCTACATTCATTTTTATTTCCTTCTTTTAATTGTTATTACTACAAATATGCTTTCTTGTCATTTCCATTAAATCTAATTTTGTAAAGCCTTCTACTTGTGTTTTTGCTCTATCCTTTTTTAATTGTTTTTTTAATAAATTTTCTATCATTATTTTATCTTCATTATTTTTCATATCTATGTAATCGATGATAATTATTCCACCTATATCTCTTAATCTTAGTTGCTCTGCAATTATTGTTGTTGCTTCTTTGTTAACTTTTAAAATTGTTTCATTTAAATTTTCTTTTCCTGTATATTTTCCTGTATTAACATCAATTGCTGTTAGTGCTTCTGTTTTGTCAATTGTAATAAATCCTCCACATTTTAACCAAATCTTTCTATTTTCTAGCTTATTTATTTGTTTAGTTATATCATATTTATCAAAGATATTTTTTTCTTCTATTATTTCAATTTCTTTATTAGCTAAATCTACTAACATTTTTTCAACTATTCCTTCACTTTTGTATATTAATTTAGCTTTTTTTAAGTTAGGATTTACATTTGTTTGAATAATACTATTCCATTTATTTTCTATAAATTTTATATCTTCTATAATATCTTTTTCTTTTTTACCTTCACTTGATGTTCTAATTATTGCACCATTTCCCTCACTTAAATTTTCTTTTACTAATTTTACTAATCTTTCTCTTTCTTTTTTATTTTCAATTTTTTGAGATACTGTTATTATATTAGTATTAGGCATTAATGCTATATATTTACTTGGTAAATTAATATGTGTTGAAACTCTTGCACCTTTTTTTTGATTACTATCTTTTTTTATTTGAACTAATACTTTTTGACCTTTTTTTACAATTTTAGTAATATCCATCTTTTCTATTTCATCAGTATTTTCTTTAGTTTCATCTACTTTCGGTAATAAGTCTTTTAAATGAATAAAACTATTTTTTTCTGTCCCAATATCTACAAATGCTGATTGCATTCCTTTTACAACATCTTTTACAATTCCTATATAAATATTTCCTTCTCTTCTATTAGTGTTTTCATTTTCTTTATAATATTCTATTAATTTTTCATTTTCTACTAAAGCTATTTCTCTTTCTTCATTATTATTTTGTATTAAAATTTTTGTCATTTATATTTCCTTCCTTTTAGTTATATTTATTCATTGCAATATCAACACCATTTTTTATTATTTCAATTATTGCATTTTTCGCAATTGTTGTTGATTTATCTAATATTTCCTTTTCTTCTTCTGGTACATAACCTATTACATAATTTATTAAATCTGATTTATTTTCAGGTGTTCCTATTCCTATCCTTATTTTTGTAAAATTTGTGGTTCCTACATTTTCTACTACAGACTTCATTCCATTATGAGTACCTGCTCCACCTGTTTTTCTAATTTTAACTACTCCTAATTCTATGTCCATATCATCATATATTACAATAAGATTTTCCTCTTTTAGTTTATAAAAATCCATTATTTCCTTTATGCTCTCTCCACTTAAATTCATATATGTTTGTGGTTTTAAAATTATTGTTTTTTCATTTTCTATAATACCGGTTCCATAAAGACCTTTGAATTTCTTTTTATTTACCTCTATATTATATTGTTTTGATAATTTATTTACTGTATCAAATCCTATATTATGTCTTGTACCCGAATAGTCTTGTTCAGGATTTCCTAACCCAACTATTAAAAACATTTTTATCTCCTTTTTTTAAACTATTTCTATTTTACCGTGTTTTTAGCTTTTTTTCAAGTGGTTTTTTAAATAAACAAAAAACACTCTTATAAAAGAGTGCCCTTTGGTTAATAATTTCTATAAATTATTCTGCTGCAGATTCCTCTGTTTCTGGAGCTTCATAAGCTTCTAATATAGCTTTTTGAATTTTCTCTCTTGTTTCAGCATTGATTGGATGAGCTATATCTTTGAATTCTCCATTTGGAGTTTTTCTGCTAGGCATAGCTATAAATAATCCATTTTGGCTTTCGATAACTTTGATATCGTGTACTGCGAATTCGTTATCGAATGTTACAGAAGCAACAGCTTTCATTCTGTTCTCTGAATTAACTTTTC
>CAZBMU010000017.1:0-19508 GCA_964493175.1 uncultured Clostridium sp. | reverse complement strand
CTGCAGTAATTATTTTTTTATCAATTGCAGGTGAAAGAACAGCTATTGGCTTAATTGCGGAACCAGTTTGTCTAACACTTTGAGTTGCTCTATTTAAGCAACGTGCTTTTGTCTTTTTCCCTAATCCTCCATTACAAGCAACCACATAACCTGTTTTATGGTCAATTATAACCATTGCAGCTTGAGAATAATCACCTCCATTTTTTGAAGCTAATTTATATTTACTTTTTTCAAATTCTATTTCTGTTTGTTTTTGAATATCTGAGTCTTGATTACTATATATAGTTAGACTAGACATATTAATATAATTTGTTGCAAAAGTTTGTGATATGTTATATTTTTTAGATATATCTTCTGTTATTTCTGAAATTAGTGCATCTGTATGATAAGAATATACACCATCATCTGATTTTATCTCTCCTTTTTTAAATTTTAATCCAGCTTCAAGATTTTGTATTGCGGTATTATATTCATTTTCATTTATATAATCTAATTCTTTCATTTTATTTAATACAATTTTTGTTCTTTTATTTATTTTATCATTATTATTGTTTTCAAATGGATTATAAGAATTAGGAGAATGATTGATTCCAGCTAAAAAAGCGCATTCTTCTAATGATAAATTTTGTACTGGTTTATCAAAATAATATTGTGCCCCAGTTTCTACACCATAAATACTTGGACCGACATATATAATGTTTAAATAAGTATCTAATATCTCATCTTTTGTTAAACAGGTTTCTAATTGCCAAGCTTTCCACCATTCATTTATTTTTCTTTTTATACTATCAGTATTATCTCCAGTAATATTTTTAACTAATTGTTGAGTAATAGTACTTCCACCGTATGAAGAAGATCCAAAATGAATTATGTAGGAACCAATTGCAGAAACAGTTCTTTTAATATCTACACCATGATGTTTATAGAATCTTTCATCTTCAATTGCTACATAAGCATTCTTTAAATCTTTTGGTATCTTTTCATAATCAATAACAATCTTTTTCTTTTCACTTCCTAATTTCGCTATATTATTTCCGTCATTATCTTTAACAACAGAAGTTTCATTTAAGACCATATCTTTAGCTAATGTTTTCCAATAGTAAGTATTTATTGCAATTTTTACACCAAAAAATAAAATTAGTAATAGAATAAACAAAATTATAATACGTATTATTTTATTTTTTCTTTTCTTTTTTTCAACTTTTTTATTTGTTTTTATATGTTTTTTATTTTTATGTGATTCATTTGCTTCAAGTTGCATCTCTCTTACAGCTTTAGGTAATTCGTCTTCTTTTATTTTATTTGATTTTTTCATTTAATCACTTTCTTTCTTAACTCAGTATATCATAAAATATTATAAATAAAAAGCCTAATAAAACATTGCACAAAATTTTTATTTGATATATAATCTTCTTAAGTGTAATTGGAGTGTGATAATTTTATGATTAATAGATTAGAAAACCCTGCTTTTTTAAATGCGTTTTTAGATTATTCAACAACAATATTAAATAAATCACCTAACAGTATTAAAGAATACAATTATGATTTAAATATGTTTTTTAAATTTATAAAAATGCATTTTAATTTAACTGATAAAACTGATTTTAACGAAATTTTAATTAAAGACCTAACAATTGAAACTGTAAAAAAAATCAAAATAGATGATATACATGCTTTTTTAGGATATTTAACAAATACTTATAATAGTAAACCTGCTACAAGAGCTAGAAAAATTTCAACTATAAGAATTTTTTTTAATTATTTATGCCAAGATGCAAGTGATGAATTTAAGCTAAAAAACAATCCTGCTTTAAATTTAAAAACTCCAAAAAAAGATAAAAGATTACCAAAATACCTTTCATTAGATGATAGTAGAAAATTATTAAATGTTGCTTCAAATGAGGATAATAGAAATTTTGAAAGGGATTATGCTATTACTACATTGTTTTTAAACTGTGGTATGCGTTTATCAGAGTTAGTTGGAATTAATATTAAAGATATTGATTTTGAAGAATGTAAATTAAATGTTATAGGTAAAGGAAACAAAGAAAGAACTATATATTTAAATAAAGCTTGTATGAATGCTATTACAAATTATATGGAAGTTCGTCCAAAAATTTCAGTAAAACATGATAATAAAAACTCTGAAAATGCATTATTTTTAAGTGAACGAAAAGAAAGAATAAGCAATAGAACAGTTCAATATATAATAGATAAGGAATTAAAATTAGCTGGTTTAGATTCTACAAAATATTCAGTTCATAAATTAAGACATACAGCGGCAACTTTAATGTACCAATATGGAGAAGTTGATATTCGTGCATTGCAAGAATTACTTGGACATGAAAGTATTTCAACTACAGAAATATATACACATGTTAATAATGACCAAATTAGGAGTGCTGTTGAAAGAAATCCTTTAGCAAATATATAAAATTAGTCCGATTCATAATAGAATTGGACTAATTTGTTCTCCATCTAAAGCTAGCTTAATAGTTTTTATAATATATCTTGTATCAAACAAAATAGAATGTGGTTTTGTAATAGGATTATTTTGTTTAAAAGGTACAAAAAAATAATTTTTCCTATTTAACAATTTACCAATATTTTCAGCATTCTCACTTAATCCATTAAAACAACTTGGTGCAATAATTAAGGGTTTATTATTTCTTAAGTGAAATTGTGCTGATATAACAGCTGGAGTATCTATAATATTACAAGCTAATTTTGAAATTGTATTTCCGCGTACATGGAGCTATAATCATTATATCAACAATCTTTTTTTTTCCTATCTCCTCTGCATTTTTTAAATTATGAATAATTTTTTTTTCAGTAATATCTTCTATTTCTTTAATATAAACCTTTAATTTACCATATCTATTTTTTAGTTTATAGCAATTAAAAGACATTATTGGAATTATTTCTGCATGTTCTTTAAGTATTAATTCTCTAATTGTTGGAATAACTGCTTTCAACGAATAAAAGGACCCTGTAAGTATAAATCCAATTTTAACTCCTCTTAATTCCAAATTTCTTCAAATCCTCCTTTCATATTACATTTTATAATAATATAATATGAAATTTGACAGGTTGAAGTTAATCAAAAAAATTATGTTTATTATATTCATATCTTTTTTCTTTTCTCAATAATTTTCTTTTACTAATTCTTACTTGAAAATATGCTACAATTATTAATATTATTAACAAAAAGATTAATGTAAATTTATTTTTTAAAATATTAACTATATTTCCAAAACCATTAATTTTTAAAATATATTTTCCTTCAATTTGTTCAAAAGTTATTTTTTCTATATCTTCATTTTTGTTATTATCACCTTTTGTTTTATATTTAGTAACATTATCTTCTTGAGTTATTTCAGTAATTCTATGGGTATTAATTATTCCATCATAATTATAAGAAATAATGTCATTTACTTTTAATTCATTATAATTAATGTTTTTAACAATAATTACATCTCCAGTCATAATTGTAGGTTCCATACTTTCAGAAACAATAACAAAACTTTTTAACCCCATAAAATCTGGTGTTTTATATGGATATATATAATTTTTTATAATTAAAACAAAATTGAATACTATTATTGGTATAATTATTATACATACAAGTATACTAATTATTTTTTGGAATATATATAAATTTTTACTAGATTTATTGAAATTACTAATAGTATACACCTAATTCTCCTTTTTCATATGTGATACTATTAATATATCATATCATTTTATTTTATACAAGATTTTATTAATTTGTAATAAAAATGTAATATTTAAAAGATTTACTTTATAATATTTTCAAGATATAATATAGATGTATAAAAAAATTGGAGGAAATTAAAAATGGACCATAATATTCTTATTATTTCAGAAAAAGAACAAAAAGCTTATCTTCCCTATAATTATGAATATGTAGAAAAAATTTACAAAGATTCTAATGGTGAATATAGTTCAATACAAGATGTAATTGAAAATTTATTTATAGTTCCTTTAGATAGATTTCAAAATTCCACATTTTCAAGATTTAGAGAAACATTTAATTTAATGCTACATAAAGAAAAAAAATCAATTATAAAAGCTTTCGATTTAGCTACAGAATTAATGTTTAAATATGATTTAAATCCAATTGTAATTGCCGCATGTAGAAATATTGATGAATTAGATATATATTTAGATTGTTTAGAAGATAACGAATTATTCGATTTTAAGTGTTTTGAAATAAGATTTGAAGTAAATCCTGGTATATGCAGAAGAACAGTTAAAGAATTCTATTTATAGAAATAATATCTTAAATATTATTAAATATTTTGTATAAAATAATAAATATGAATCAAATTTTAGTTACTAATTTTAAAAAATCAAATATAAGATTTTTTAAAACCCAATTATTAATTTCATTAATAATATTATTTACTTTAATTTGTTATATTATTTATTATTTTTTTTTATTAAATGAAGAAAAAAAAGAATCAACAAAAATTCTTAATAACTATAATATTTATAAATTGTATGCAAATTATCCTGATATTGTTAATCAAAAAAATAATGAAATTTTTGGTATTATTGAAATTCCAAAAATAGACATATACTACCCTATTTTCTCAAATTTAACAAAAGAAAATTTAAAAAAATTACCATGTAAATTTTTTGGAAACACTTTAAAAGTTAATGGAAATATATGTATTGCAGGTCATAATTATAATAATTCGACATTTTTTAGTAATATTACATTATTAAAAATCAATGATGAAATATTTATTTATGATAATTATAATAACAAATATATTTACAAAGTTTTTGATGTTTATGAAGTTAAAGAAACAAATCTATCTCCTATTTTCAATTTTAATAAATATTCTAAAGAACTAACTTTAGTAACTTGTAATAATTTAAATAATAATAGAATAATTATAAAAGCAAAACAATAAAAAAAGAAATCCTTATTAAAGGATTTACTTTTTTATTGTTTTTTATTAAATATTATCATATTCTTTGATTTTCTTATATGCATAAACTGCTGATATACCAAATACAACAACTAACATAGCTATTGGAATAGAATCTTCTATACCTGTTTTTGGTAAATCTGTGTTATTATAAATAGATGTGTTGTTTGTATTAGTGTTTGTATTTGTATTTGTGTTTAAGTTAGTATTAGTATTTGTATTATTATTGCTATTATTAGTATTATTTGTTAGTGTACTTGTCAAATCATCAAATGTATCATTATCATCAGCAAAAACTGTTGTTGTAAATAATACAACCATAACACTTATTATTAATAAAATTGAAATTATTTTTATTAAATTATTTTTCATTTTTATACTCTCCTCTTCTTTCTTATTTTATTATTATTCATACATTCGCATTTTATTATACCACATTTTTTTGTGTATTTCAAGCAAAATGTAGAAAAATATATAAAAATAATACATTTCTTTTGTAAATCTATTTAAATTTTATACTTAAATTTTAATTTAGTCAATAGTTTTATTGTCAATTTTTATTACATTTTAATTACAAAAATATTACATGTATTACACATTAAATTTAAATAAAACAATATCTCCATCTTGCATAATATATTCTTTTCCTTCAGAACGTATAAGTCCTTTTTCTCTTGCTTGAGTCATAGAACCTTCTCTAATTAAATCATCATAAGATACAACTTCTGCTTTTATAAATCCTCTTTGTATATCAGAATGAATTTTTCCTGCAGCATCAGGAGCTTTAGTTCCTTTTTTTATGGTCCAAGCTCTAACTTCAGGTTCTCCAGCTGTTAAGAAAGACATTAATCCTAATAACTCATAACTTTTCTTAATTACTTTATCTAATCCAGATTCTTTCAAACCAAGTGCTTCTAGCATTTCATTCTTATCATCATCATCTAAACCAGACAATTCTTCTTCAATTTTAGCACATAATGGAACAACTTCTGCTCCCTCTTTTTTGGCATATTCTTTTACTTTTAAAACCATTTCATCATTTTCTGCATTATCTATTTGTTCTTCAGAAATATTTGCAATATATAGAATAGGCTTTGTAGTAAGTAAAAACATATCTTTTACTAAAATTTGTTCATCTTCATTAAAATTAATAGCTCTTACAGAAATACCATTTTCTAAGTTTTCTTTAATTCTTTCTAATAAATTTATTTCTTCTTGATATTTTTTATCTGCTTTTAAGTTCTTTTTGGCTTTTTCTAATCTTTTATTTACAGTTTCTATATCAGAAAAAATCAGCTCTAAGTTAATGGTTTCAATATCTCTAATTGGGTCAATACTACCATCAACATGAACAATATTATCATCATTAAAGCATCTTACAACATGGGCAATTGCATCTGTTTCACGAATATTGGATAAAAATTTATTTCCTAAACCTTCGCCTTTACTTGCACCTTTAACTAAACCCGCAATATCTACAAATTCAACAACAGCATGTGTTGTTTTTTGTGGATGATACATTTCTGTTAGTCTATCTAATCTTTCATCTGGAACTGGTACAACACCTACATTAGGTTCTATTGTACAAAAAGGATAATTTGCACATTCTGCACCAGCTTTCGTTATACTATTAAATATAGTACTCTTCCCTACATTTGGAAGACCAACTATTCCTAATTTCATACTTTACCTCCAATGTCCTTATAAAATGATTTATTTTTTATTATTGATTTCATCTAATATTTTATTTTTAAATATTTCAAAATCTAGTACTCCTAAATCTCCATTTTTAAAAGAACGAACTGAAACGGAGTTACTATCTACTTCTTTTTGTCCTACAACAAGCATATAAGGTATTTTAGCAAGCTCTGCTTCTCGAATTTTATACCCAACTTTTTCATTTCTACTATCTACCTCTACCCTTATTCCTTCTTTTAATAATTCATCTTTTAATTTAATACAATAATCTTGTTGTTTATCTGTAATAGGTAATATTCTAACTTGTTTAGGTGATACCCATAAAGGTAATATACCTTTTGTTTCTTCTAAGAAGAATGACATAAATCTATCTGATGAACCTAATATTGCTCTATGAATTACAACAGGTCTATGTTCTGCTCCATCTTCTCCTATATAAGTTAAATCAAATCTTTCTGGTAAAGCAAAATCTAATTGACAAGTTGGAATAGTTACATCATGTCCTAAAGCTGTTTTTATTTGAATATCTATTTTTGGACCATAAAACGCTGCTTCACCTTCTGCTTCATAAAATTCAATATTTAGTTCTTTAAGTATGTCTCTAAGCTGGCTTTCAGCTGTATTCCACATATCATCATTATCAATATATTTTTCTTTATTATCTTTATCTCTTAAAGAAAGTCTAAATTCAAATCTATCTCTCTCAAAACCAAAATCTTTCATATAAACTTCAAATATTAAATTGATTACTTTTCCAACTTCTTCTTTTATTTGGTCTGGTCTTACAAACAGATGTGCATCATTTTGACACATTTGTCTAACTCTTTCTAATCCACATACAGCTCCACTATTTTCATATCTAAAATCATGTGCTAATTCTCCTATTTTGATAGGCAAATCTCTATATGACCTTAATTCATTTTTATAAATTAACATATGATGTGGACAATTCATTGGTCTTAAAACCAATTCTTCATTATCCATTTGCATTATAGGAAACATATCATCTTTATAGTGATCCCAATGTCCACTAGTTTTATATAAATCTGTTGTTGCTAAACTAGGTGTATATACATGACTATATCCTAATTCTAATTCTTTATCTTGAATATATCTTTCTAATATTCTTCTAATTGTTGCTCCATCTGGCAAATACATTGGAAATCCTGAGCCTACTAATTTATGTGTCATAAATAGTTTTAGGTCTTTACCTATTTTTCTATGATCTCTTTGTTTCGCATCTTCTAGTTTTCGAAGATATTCTTCTAGTTCACTTGCTTTTGGAAATGATATTGCATAAATTCTTTGTAACATTTTATTTTTCTCGCTACCTCTCCAATAAGCTCCTGAAGATGAAAGAATTTTTACTATTTTAACTTTTCCTGTACTTTCTAAATGTGGCCCAGCACATAAATCTATAAAATCTCCTTGTTTATAAAAACTAATTTCTTCTCCATCTGGTAATTCTTCTATAAGTTCCTGTTTATAAGGTTGAGCTTTCATTAGTTCTAATGCTTCTTTTTTTGGTAAAGAAAATCTTTCTATGTTTATATTTTCTTTAATTATTTTTTTCATCTCTGATTCTATATTTGCTTTATCTTCATCTGTAAATGGTTTTTCTACATCAAAATCATAGTAAAAACCTTCATCTATTGCAGGTCCTATTGCAAATTTAACATTAGGAAATAATCTTTGAACAGCTTGTGCCATTATATGAGAAGTTGTATGCCAATAAGCTTTTTTTCCTTCTAAGTCATCCTCTTTAAAAGTATGGATAATTAAATTACAGTCTTCTTGTAATTCATATCTTAAATCTACTACTTTTCCATTAACTTCACCACAGGTTGTAACTCTTGCTAAACCTTCACTTATTTTTTTCGCCACTTCAATTACAGAAGAACCACTTTCTACTTCTAAAATTGAGCCATCTTTTAAAGTTACTTTAATCATAAAAATACCTCCTTTAATGTCCATCAAAAAACTCCTATGGACATTTCAAATATCCATAGGAGTGCTATTATTACACGGTTCCATCCTATATTTTACTTAATTGATAGATTATAACGTATCTTACACGCTTAGCTTATTCACTAAGTACTTTGAAGAGTTAGTTTTCAAATAGGTTTTCTTAAGATTAGCTTTCAGCCTATGGCTAATCTTCTCTTTTAAGTAATTTCTATTTTACTTTTCTCTTACTCGTATTTACCTTATGTTAATATTATATTGTTTTTTTTCAAAAATGTCAATAGAAATTGTTTACTTTTTAGAATTATTACTGTATAATAATTTTTGTATGCTTCCATAGCTCAGTTGGTAGAGTGCTACCTTGGTAAGGTAGAGGTCACGGGTTCAATTCCCGTTGGAAGCCCCAATCTTTATCCTGTTTCTTTAATTTATAACTATATACATTCTCATATAAAGTTTGATTTGGCAATTTAAATTCTCTTTTTTTAATAAATTCTCCTCCCATTTTTTTATAAAACCCATTTGAGTCATTTTCTTCCAGGCATCCTATAATTAATTCTTTGTATCCCATTTTATTTGCTTCCTCAAATGCTTTATTTATTAATTCTTTTCCTAAATTTCTTTTTTGAAATTCTTTTAATACATATAAGGATTGTATTTCAATGGAATCGTTTTTTCCCTCATTACTATCTGTTTTTGATAGTTTCAAAAATGCAATTATTCTATTATTGTCTTTAATGATATATTGCATATTTGTTTTATCATCAAAATTATTAATAGCATTTGTATATCTTCTCTCTTCTGTGTCTTTCATTCCTTTAAGAAACTCATCATTTACAATTCCTTTATAGGTATCGTTCCATGCCTTTGTAATAAATTCTGTAATAGATTTACAATCGCTTTTTTTACTTTTTTCAATATTCCATTCCATTTTCATCTTTCTTCATTACCTTTCCTAACTACTTTTGACATTTCAATTACTCTTTCTGCATTTTCTGAAAATAGTTTATCATATTCGTCCGATGTTAAGTTAGCTTCGATAGCTGGCTGTATGTAGTATTTTGTTCGTATTTCTGGTCCTTTTTCAAAAGGGAAGTCTGAACCATATAGTATTCTAGAATTTCCAAATTTTTCAAAAGCATATTTTATTAATTTCGGGTCTTTAATTGTAGAAATATCTGTAAATATGTTTTCATCTGAATGCAATTTATCTATCATATCTGCTGTAAAATCATAGTCTCCTGGTCCATTTCTGCCTAAATGAGCAACAATTATTTTCATTCTAGGATATTGTTTTCTTAAATTCATAACATGCTCATAAGTACTATTTGATAAAGTATGTAACAATAAAAATCCCTCTTGACTATTTAAATAATCATAAGTTTCATTTCTGTCTGAAATATTTTTAGGATCATGTAATGTAAAATGCTCTTTAAGTATATTATAGTCCATTAAACCTATTAAATTATTTACATATTGATTTCTACATAATAATAAAATTGGAATTGCTTTGGATGAATTTTCAATTTGTTTTAATAATTCTTCATTTGCTTTTTCTATATTAGTTTCACAAAAAAATAAAGGTATTGCAAAAAACTTATCAACATCTCTCAAAAAAACATTTGTGCTACCTATAGTTTTTGGATTAATACAAGAATATATCCTATAAACGTCTTTAAATTTTGAAGTTTTTAAAATATCCTCGCATTCATTCTGATTACCTAAGTGAATGTGCGAATCAATAATCATAGTCTCTTTCCTTCCTTTTAAATGTCTCTATTTTTCTTTTATCAAATCAAATCTATTATTTGCATATTCTATAAAATTATATTTCTTATTAAATTTTAATTTTTGATTTCCATCAATTATATGCTCTTCTGATTTTCCTCCTTTGTATAATTTAAAATTTGTTTTTTCATTAGATTTATTCACAACAATTGTATTATCATTAGAAATATAGTATTTTAAATCTTCAACATAAAAATAATCGTTGTCTTTGGTTAATGATTCAATAATGTGTCCATTACAAATCATATGAAAATCTACAATGTATTTACCCGGCTTAAATCTATTACTAATATATAAAGAATGATATAATTGCTTGACATATTCTGTTTTATCGATTCCCAAAATAATATCCTCTTCCTTGTAAAAAATTTCTTGTTTATCAGGACTTTTAATATATAATCTGTATGTAACTTTTTGTGGTTTTGAACCTTTATTTGAAAATCTTAAATGGATTATTAAATTTTCTCCATTATTAATATTTTTTGGATAAATTGACATTATATAACCTCCATTAAAGTGGACAAAAGCTATCTTTCTCATACAATCCAGAAAATGCTCTACATCCACCACAACTATATTTATATTTGCATTCTCCACACTCTTTAATATTTCTTTCTCTTAGATTTTTAAGAACTTCATTTTTTTTCCAAATGTTTATTAAAGTATCTTGTTTTAAGTTTCCCAACTTTTCTCTGAGAAAAATACATGGAAATACATCACCTTCACTTGATATTCCTAAATTATTTATTCCTGCACCACAAGCAAGATATTCTGGTGATTCGTCATTATTTAGTACACTTAATATAGGATCATCAATTGATACTTTTAAATCATCACTATTTAACTTTGATAATTTTATAATTTGTTTATAATAAATATCTCTATTTGGTAAAACATATTGATTTATCTTTGCCTTGCCATATGGTACAACTCTTCTATAAAAAACTTTATCTACTTTTAATTCTTTTGCCTTATTGTAATTCCATTCAAGTTCATTTACATTATCTGATGTAATTGTAACATTCATCTGAGTTCTTAATTTATCTTCTTTTGCCATTTGTAGTGCCTCGATAGCCTTTTCATACGAATTTTTTACTCCTCTAAATTTCTCATGTAATTCTTTTTTACCATCTAACGAAACTTGTACTAGTTTTATTCCTGAATTCACAATTTCTTTTCTATATTTTGAATATAAAAAGCCGTTAGTAGAAATCATCAAATATATATTATTATCGTATAATCTTTTTGCTATTTCAAAAACTCTTGGATTTAGCAAAGGTTCTCCACCAGAAATATTTACAACCAATACTTTTGATTTTATTATTTCATTAATAATAATTTCTTCAATCTTTTCATCATCCTTAGAAAAATCTTGATAAGCTCTACAATGAGGGCATTTATAATTACAGTTATTTGTTATTTCCCAAACAACCGAAATTGGTGCATTTAATTCATTCATATAAAACACTCCGTATCCTCTCCTAAAAAGTCTCCTGTTATTTGATATGCTGCAGCTCTACATCCTCCACATATACTTTTGTACTTGCATTCTCCACATTTTCCTTTTAGTTCTCGTTCTTTTATTTTTATCATGTCAACATTATTTAAAATTTCATCTAAACCTTCATTTAGTATGTTTCCACAAGATATATATAGAAGTGTACATGGTGTTACAGTTCCGTCATTTCTAATACTTATACCATTCACTCCTGCGGAACAACCAACACAGTTTAAATCATATTTTTCCATTACCTTAATTGCTTTTTCTTCATTAAAAACATTTTTCATTGGCATATCTGATACAATTCTTGTTCTATCTTTATACCTTTCTTGTAATATACCTAGATTTTCGTATAATTTTTTTAGTCCTTCTTTTCCAAGTGCTGCAGTATCTTTTAAAACATTACTTGGTATAAAACGTTTAAACCCAAAAATCTGTACATCTAATTTTTCTACATCAAGTATTTGTCTAGCTAATTCTTCCATATTGTCAATATTCTTTTTTGACACTACGCAATTTATATGTAATTTTATTTTATCAGAGTATTTATTTATCATTTTCATTTTTTCTACAGCTTTATTGTATGTACCTTCTCCTCTGATATAATCGTGTATTTTTTGAGTTCCATCTATACTTACTTGAATATAATCTAATCCCACTTCAATTAGTTCTTTTAACAAATCTTCTGTAAGCAACAATGAATTTGTATTTAATATTGTAACTGGTGCTAATTTTTTAGATTTTTTTACAATTTCTACTATATCTTTTCTCATTAATGGTTCTCCACCACTAATAAATACACCTCTTGGTTTAAAATCTTTTAATTTATTGAAAATATACTCAATTTGGTCTATCGACATTTCATTATCAATTTCATTTACTCTACAATGTTTACATCTTAAATTACATCTTGATGTAACATCAATCGTAATATTCATATTTTTAAATTCCATTTTAAGTTACATTCCTTTCTCTCTTTGTTAATATTTGCGCATTGTAATGAAAGAGTAATTCTTTCAAACTAATCTTATATAATTATTTTCTTATTCTTTAAAATATTCATATTCTTATCGCTAATTGTACCATTATATTCTTTGTTGTTTAATAGTTGAATAATATAATCTTTAGTCGATCCTTTTAGAAAAGTCATTTCAAAAGTAACAACATTAAAAGCCAATAGAGTATTATTATCTTCTATTCTATACCTATAGTCAATATTATTTATTCTTTCCAACATATATCATCTCCCTGTAAATAATCGCCATATTTTATATAAGCATTTGCTCTACATCCTCCGCAATTCTTTATAAATTTACATCCTTGGCATTTTCCTTTAATTAAACTTCTATTTCTAAAATCATTAAAAACTTTACTATTATTCCAAATATCTGTTATTGTATTATTTCTTAGGTTTCCTCCCATTACTGGAATTTCACAACATGGTGAAACATCTCCATTTGCAAATATTACTAATTCTGTTATTGCCGCTGGACAAGATGCTTTTATATTGTTGTTTTTATTTTTTAATAGAACTGAATACGGCAAATCTAAATTAATTGAAAAATGAGTTTTCTCTGTTAATCTTTCAATTTTTATTAATACTTTTTCAACTTCTTTTGGTGAAAGAACTTGTTCTTTTAAATTACTTCCTCTTCCCATAGGTGCTAAAATAGGAATAAACCAGCTTTTAACCTTCAATTTTTCTAAAAGTTCAATCATTTCTTCTATATAGTTAATGTTTCTTCGAGAAATACAAGTTACTACACCTACATTAATTCCACTATTTACCATCTTTTTTATATTTTCAATTGTTTTATTAAATGAACCCGGTAAATTTCTAATAAATTCGTGAGTTTCTGGTGTTGGTCCATCTAAGCTAACTCTTACAAGCTCAAATTTATACAATTCTTCTTTTATCATTTTTTCATTAATTAATATAGCATTTGTAGTAAAAGTAACAAAAATTCCTTTTTTTATTGCATAACTTGCAATATCAAAGAAATCATTTCTCATTAATGGTTCTCCTCCAAAAAAGCCTATTTTTTGAACATTTTCACGACTTAATTCATCAATTATTGCATAACACTCTTCTTGAGTAAGTTCATTTTTTAATTCTTCTCCACTACTCATATTGCAGTGTTTACATCTTAAATTACATTTATTTGTAATTGCCCATCCAACTGAAAACGGATAGTTTGAAGTATTTATAATTAAATTATCACTCATAGCAAATAATGCATCCTTTCGATATTAATAAAATTATATCTTCTATTTTATCACTTTTAATTACACTTTCTTTATAGTTTTTTTCTTGTAAAATCTCTTTAACCGCGTTCATTAAAGATCCTTTTAATATGTATACATTACCATTTAAAAAAATTGTCATTTTATCATTATCTTCTTGTCTGACAACAGCTAATGGATTAATTCTATACTCATACTTTTGAAAATTATCTGCATTTATTTCGTTTATAATTTTTATTTTATTATCCATATTATCCTTTGTTATCTTTAAACTTATTTTATCCTCACATAATTGATATTCTTTGTCTGTCTTATATATAAATGAATATTTTTCTTTTATAATCTGCTTTCCTAACACAGCTAAACTAATAATAAGTTCATATTTTTCGTTTTGAACAAAATCTACATTTGTATTTAGAACAATATTTGCGTCTTTAAATATTCCTTTGTATTCTGAAAAATCATCATTATGAGTTATAGTTATTTTTGTGGAAATCAGTTGATTCTCCAATTCTTTATTTATCGCTTTTTTTAAATTAATTAAAATATTCACAACTTTTCACCTTTTCTTTTTAAAAATAGGTATCTATAATGAAAATTATAGATACCTATCCTATGTCTAAAATTTTAATTACAATCACATGTTCCACAGCTTACAGATGTGATTTCTTCAAGTTCAGTTTGGTTATTATTCTCTTTCATATAATTTCCTCCTTTATATATTATATATATAATGTATGTGTATATTATCATAAAAAATACATGATGTCAATCATTTTTCTAATTTTATCAGGATGTGTATGTGTCAATCGCCAAAGAGCAAAAAAGTTGTAAATAACTACGATTATTCAAACATATTTTTAATTGCTTTTTTTCTAATTCTTTGAATTGCATTATCTACTGATTTTACAGGAGAATCAAGTTTTTCTGCAATTTTTACATAACTTTCTCCTTTTAGAAATCTATCTAATACTTGTTTTTCAAATTTACTTAAATTCTTGTTTACTGCTTCTTGAACTTGATTATAGTACTCTTTTTTCATTATAGTTTCTAAAGGATCTTCAATTGTATTACTATTAAAAGTATCTAATAATTCAGTACTTTCATCATCATTATTATAGGCTGAATTATTAAGTGATAAATATGTATTAAGTGGCATGTGTTTTTGTCTATTAGAACTTTTCACAGCAGTAATTAATTGTCTTTCAACACATATATTAGCAAATGATTTAAAAGAACTTTGTTTATTCGAATCGTAGTCTTTTATTGCTTTATATAAACCAATCATTCCCTCTTGAAATATATCGTCTTTTTCTGCACCAACAATAAAGTATTTGCTTATTTTAATATTAACTAAGTTTTTATACTTATCCAATAAATAAGCTAATGCTTCGTCATTACCTTGTTTTATTTCTACTATTATTTCTTCATCTTTTAAATTTATATACTTATCTGTTGTAAAATATACTTTGTCATTCAACATGTGTCAAATTACCTCCAAAAGTCCTTTTATGTATTATATATGTCAAACCCCTTAATGTCAAGGCATTTTTAGCATTTTTTATAATCCTAATTCATTTTTTAACATTTCCCATACATCATCTGTTTCCATATCTTTTTGCCATGAACCAATTCCAGCTAATTTATTATCTTTTACTAATGATACTTTAGCCTTTAATGATTTAATATCTTCAATCCATATTTGTTTTTTATCGTTACCACTTGTATATTCTACATAATTTTGTTTTAAGTCATTATCCCATTTTTTATCTGTTCCTTCAGGTATTACACTTTCTGTTTTCTTCATACTGATAGTATTGCTACTTACTTCTCCATTACTATTTGTTGTCCAGACTCTTGTATAAAAAGGTATTGCAAGAACTAATTTTTCAGATTGTATTTCTTCTGTTTTTAAAAATTTATTTAGATTTAATTTTACCCAATTATATCCTGCATTTGTTCCAGGTTCTTTACTATATACACCATATTCATCATAAGCCATAAACATTATGTAATCCGCAACGTTACCAATTACATTTCTGTCAAAACATAATGACCATGTTTCTCCTCCATCTGGAGCTGTAACATCAACAGATGTTACTAAACCTATTTCTTTAAGTCTAGGTGTTAATTCAATTATAAACCTTGAAAACATATCTTTATCTTCTTGTTTCATATTTTCAAAATCTATATTAACACCATCTAATTTATATTTTACACATTTATTAACAATACTTTCTATTAAATTTTGTCTTTCCTCATAACTATTCATAATTTTAGATGTTATAGATAAACTTTCTGTAGCCGCTTCAGCATTTGAAACAATAGCCCAAATTTTATATCCATTGTCATGTGCCCAATCAATATATGCTTGTCCTTTACTTCCTATATTTTCTTCAAGATTACCATCATTATCTAGATAGAAAAATGCAGGTGAAACCACATTTATACCATCAATTTTAGTTCCGCTTCTATCAGGTGCAGAACCATATTTAGAAAAATAATCCCAAGTCAAATTTATTTTACCAGTAATTTGTTTCTCTTCTTCCATATTTTCTCTAACAATAAATTCATTCTCTAATTTTTTTGATTTAACATATCCTATTTTTCCATTTTCAGTTCTAATTTTTGTATAACCATTATCATCTTTAGAGATAACAATTACTGTATCCCCTGTTTTTACTTTATCAACAGTTTTCGCCATAAACTTTTTAGAATATTTAACTGAAATATTAGATTTAACAATTGCCTTCTTTTGTTCTCTATCTAAAGAGTCCATTGTTATAACATTTGTTTTTTCTATATTTGAAATTTCAACATTAAAAACATCACCCATTTCAGATATAGGTAAATATATAATGTCATCTTTTTTCATTGCATGTGAATGAATATTTTTATTTGAACCATTTATATTAATGATATTATTCTCAAAACCAATTGCAGCAATTTTTTTCTCATAAGTAGTTATGATTTGATTATTATCTTTTTCTTCATAAATATATTTATCAAAAAAATTTGCTATATCAGGTTTAGATAAATATATAATGTCATCTTCGATTATAATATCATTTTTTAAATTTGAAGTAATATTATTATTATTAATTACTAAATTAGTCTTTTTGTTTTTACCTAAAATTATGACATTATTTAATATAGAAATTATTATAAATAAAACAATTAGCGTTACAATTATAAAAAAAGTCCTAGTTATTATTTTTTTCTTTTTTTCAATTTCTTTTTTTGACATTCTTTTTCCTTTATTCATATTTTAAATCCTCCTTTGTTTTTTATTTATCATCAAATATTCTGTAATAATCCATTTTTTCATATTCTTTTATTTCTGCTGTATCTTCTTCGTTTTGAAAAATGTTTCCTTTTGTATCCATATAAAATCTTTTTGTTATGACTGGATAATATTTTTGAAGTTCTTCCATATAACTATTCATTGCACTATATTTTAATCCAGCAGCTTTTAATAAATAATTTTGAAGAAATATAGTACTAGTTTTTATATTATATTGTTCTTTAATGTCATAATTTGCCCAAATTATAAATGGAACTTCATAATGGTCAACTGCTCTTTCTTCGAAATTGCTTTGTCCATCTAAGTTAGGTTGATGATCTCCAAAAAATAATAAAATATATTTTTCATCTTTTTGTTTTAACTCATCAATAACTTGTTTTAATGCTTCAGATGATTCATGAATTAATTGCATATAAACATTTTTACTATTATCGTCATTATAAGTTATTTGATTAGGATCCGGAGTATTATATCCAGTATGATTTTGAACAGTTAGAACATATTCAAATACTTTTTCATCTTTTTCTTTTTCATTTATTTGTCTTAACATTTCTTTATATGTACTTTTATCTGTATAAAAATCATTATTAAAGTTATTTTCTAGACCTTCAATATCATTTTTAAATTTTATATTATCAAATCCTAAAAAATTATATACTTTATTTCTTGAATATGCAAAATTTTCCCATGGATGAATTGCAGATGTTTTATAACCTTGTATTTTTAAATTTTGAACTAATGAAGATTTTATTGGATTTGTAATATATTGTTGAAATACATAAGATCCTATTGGCAAGATTCTTATTGAATTTTGTGTTAAAAATTCATATTCCACATTTGAAGTTTGTCCTCCAAATGTACTTGAATACATAGTTCCACTAATTACATTTTCACTTTTTGAAAGTTCAGTAAAATATTCTATTGGATTTGCATATCCATCTTTATATAAATTGTAATAATCACAAAATGATTCATTCACTATAACTATAATATTAGGTTTATCATCTTCATTTATATTTGCAGAAGCTGTTTGTATTTCATTATTTTTCTCATAACCTTCTAATATATTTTTAAGTTCTTCTTTGTCATAATCCTTTGATTTTACAACTTTTGTATTATATAACATTCTACATACCGTAAGCTGACTTCCCATTGTTCTATAAGCTTCATTTATATCCCATAATGAATATTTTTTATAAATATTAGTTTGTGAAAAAATAAGCAATATTGAAATTCCTATTAAAATTTTAGCAACTCTGGTTTTAGTATTTCCTTCTTTTGTAATATATTTTTTTCTAAAAATGACTAAAATTAAAATTATAATTGCAACAAAAATTAATCCTGTATAAAATTTTTTATTAAAAGTGAATTTAATATTGTTAGATACGCTAAGCGCAGTTTTTATGGCAAATATATCTGCTATTGTAATTGCTGAACCTCTTACTGTTCTTACAATTCCATTCATAATATCAAATAATGTTTGTATTACTATTACAATTCCAAGTGATAATTTAGTTCTATTTGTAATTCCTTTTAATATCAGATATTCACTTAACCAAAAACAAATTGTTACACTTACGTATTTTATATTATTAAATGAATAAATCTCGTCTGCATTGTTAAAGTTTTTCATTGAAAATGATAATAAAATTAATAATATTACTATTAATATGCAATGGATTATATATTTTTTCCAATTTTTTTCAAGTTTAATAACTGATTTTTCTTCTTTGTTATCAATTTTTTCTTTTTCTAATTGTTGTAACATTTATATCTTCCTTAATTATTTTCTTATTGTTTGTTTAAATATATCATATTAGATTAAAAATATCAATTAAAAAGTCGATTTTTTTAAGACAATTAAAATAGAGAATATTTTAAAATATTCTCTATTTTTATAATTAATCATTATTAAAAGGCTTCATATCATTCATATAAATTTTCTTTTCTGCTAATTTATCTTGAACTCCTCTTAATGCTTCTCCAAATCTTTGGAAGTGAACTACTTCTCTTTGTCTTAAAAATCTTAATGGTTCTAATACATCTG
>CAZBMU010000016.1:6446-20491 GCA_964493175.1 uncultured Clostridium sp. | reverse complement strand
ATAAAATCTTGCATTATTTCTTCTATTTGTTTTCCACTCATTCTTCCATGTGCATAAACTACTTTTGCCTCAGGTACTAATTCTGAAATTTCTTCGGCTTTTCTTGAAATCTGTTCTACATTATTAAATAAGTAAAATACTTGTCCTTCTCTTTCTAATTCTTTTGTTATTGCCTCTTTTATGACTTCTTTGTCATATTCTAATACATAAGTTTGAACTGGTTTTCTATTATGAGGTGGGTCATAAATAACAGACATATCTCTAATTCCTACTATAGACATATGCATTGTCCTAGGAATTGGAGTTGCTGTCATTGTTAAAACATCAACATTTGTTTTTAATGTTTTAATTTTTTCTTTATCTTTAACTCCAAAACGATGCTCTTCATCTATTATTAATAATCCTAAATTTTTAAATTCTACATCTTTGCTTAAAAGCCTATGTGTTCCAATTACAATATCAACTTCACCTAATTTTAATTTTTTTACAACTTCATCTTGATATTTTTTTGTTTTAAATCTATTTAAAATTTCTACTTTTACGGGATAATCTTTCATTCTTTCTTTAAATTCTTTATATTGTTGATCTACAAGAACTGTTGTGGGTGCTAAATATGCAACTTGCTTTCCATCAATTGCTGCTTTAAATGCTGCACGAATTGCTACTTCTGTTTTACCATATCCAACATCTCCACATAAAAGTCTATCCATTGGTCTTGGAGTTTCCATATCTTTTTTTACTTCTTCAATACATCTTAATTGATCATCAGTTTCTTGATATGGAAATTTTCCTTCAAATTCAGCTTGCCAAGGTGTATCTTTACTAAAACTATATCCTTGTGTCTTCTCTCTTTTTGCATATAATTCTATTAACTCTTTTGCTACCTCTCTTAAATTTTTCTTAACTCTTGCTTTTGTATTTTCCCAGTCTTTGCTTCCTAACCTATTTATTTTAGGCTGAATTTTATCTCCACCAACATATTTTCTAATTGAATCTAAATCATTTGTTGGAATATATAAAATATCGTCTTTTTGATATTTTATTTTTATATAATCTTTTATTGTTCCATCTGCCTTTATAGTATTTACACCAACATATATTCCTATTCCATATTTTTTATGAACAACATAATCTCCTACTTTTAAATCATTAAATACAACAATTTGTTCACCTTCTTTAAAAGCAGAATGTGTAACTCTTTTTTTCTTTTTTTCTCCACTGATTAATTCATCAGCTACTATTACTAGTTGATTTAAATCATAATTTTCGAAACCAGATGAAAGCTCTCCTATTGTTATTGTAACAAATGACTCACTTGATTTTGCTATAATTGTTTGATTTAGTTTTTCTTCTATTTTCGATAGTATTTCTTTTTCATCTAATAATGTTTTTAATTTTTTTGCTTTCTCTTTGCTAGATAATAAGACATAAGTTTTTTTCTTTTCTTTTATGGCTTTTTCTAAATCTTCAAATAATCCATCTATTTCACTTTTATAATAATTTATATCTCGATAATTAAATTTGAATTTTTCAGCTTGATATGCTATTCTTGTATCTTGTTTTTCTAAAAAAACTACTTGTTTGCTATTTAAAATTTCTTCTACTTTTTCAAATTCTATCATATTTAAAATTGAATCTGGGATTCTTCTTTCTTTTTCAGTTAATGCTTTTAATAGATTATTGTTATCTGTTTTTATATTAGTTGCACGTTGTCTGATTTTTCCTATTTCATCAATAAAAATACAATAATTCTTTTTCAAATAATCTAAAACTGTAGCTTGTTTTGTATAAAAACTATCAAAATATTTATCAATTTTACTAATATAATTTCCTGTTTTTATTTGTTCTATATCTTCCTCTATCATATCTTGATTTAGAAAAAATTTATTATCTTCTTTTATTCTATTACAAATTTTTTCTAAATCATCTTCTAATACATATTCATATGCTGGATATATAGTTATATTTTGAACTGTAGAAATGGATCTCTGGCTTGAGATACTAAAGTCACGTATAGAATCAATCTCCTCTCCCCAAAATTCAATTCTTATACCTGTTTTAGAATTTAATGAAATATCTACAATTCCTCCTCTTATACTAAATTGCCCTCTCCCTTCTATTAAATCATATCTTTCATAACCGCAGTTTTATAAGTTTTTGTTTTAATTCTTCTAAATTATAACTTTCTCCAACTTTAATTTTTATTTTATCTTTATATAAAACATCTACACTCGGTAATTTTTGCATAGCAGCTTCTATTGTTGTTACAAGTATTTTATTTTTACCATCTTCGATTTTATTTAGTGTCTCTATTCTTTCATATTGAATATCTTTACTTTCAGCTACATAATCATATGTTACTATTTCTTTTTTATTAAATAAATCCACTTTCTCTGTAAAATAACTAAAATCTTTATATAATTTTTTAGCTTGAATTTCATTAAATGTAAGCAAACATATAGGCTTTTTTGTAAAATTTTGAATTGCTGATAAAACTTGAATCATTCCCACGTCATTTAAGCCCGATATTGCTATCGGACTTTGTTTACTATCTATTTTGTTTACCAATTCAATAAACTTTGGCTCTTTTCCTAGCTCTCCTAAAATAGTGTTCATATTAATCTCCTAATCAACCATTGGGGACGGACCTTTTTGGTTGAAAATAAAATTAGCATTATTATAATATCACATCATTTAAATTATTTCAACCAAAAAGGTCCGTCCCCAATGGTTGACAACTAATTTATTAAATTTAGAATATATATACTTTTCTAGTTTTTCCATAAACACATTTGGTTCTATTTCCTTTTTTGCTACCATATCTAATCCTTTTTCCCAACTTGCTGTCAATTTTGGGTTTAGCATATCTGGCATAGATTTAAATACAATATCATAAATTGTCTCTCCTTTTAAAGTAGGAGTAATTATTTGTGTTTTTGAATTTATTTGTATATATTTTATTTTTTCAAGTTTTTTGATAATTTCAGCTCTAGTTGCAGATGTTCCAATTCCTGCTCCTTTTATTTGTTCTCTTAGTTCTTCTTCTTCTATTAATTTTCCTGCATTTTCCATTGCTAAAATCATTGAGCCTGAATTGTACCTTGTTGGTGGAGATGTTTCAGCTTCTTTTAATTCAAAATTTTTAATTTCTACTTCTTGACCTTTTTTTAAATTTTTTAATATTTCTAAATTTGTTTCTTTTTCTTCATCTTCTTCATTATCCACATTTTTTTCAATATTTGTAGCTTTTTTATTTGCTTTCCTTTCTGGTTTTAATATTTCTAAAAAACCTTGTTTTATACATATTTTTGTACTACAATTAAACTCTTCATTTTCTATTTCTACTGTTGCTTGGATTTTACTATATTCAGCTGGTGGATAGAAAATTGCTAAAAATCTTGTTACTATAACCTTATAAACTTTTTTTTGTAAATCTGGTAAATTATTAAAATTTTCAAATCCTTGCCCTGTTGGAATTATTGCATAGTGGTCTGTTATTTTACTATCATTTACATATTTTGTTTTCACAAGATTTGTAGAATATTTCTCATCTATCATTTTTTTTATATAACCCTGAACCTCTTCGTCTTTATACCCTCTTGCCAATCCATTTAAGTTTTTAGATATTTCTTTTGCAACTGCAGTTGACAAAACTCTTGCATCTGTTCTAGGATAAGTTACTAGCTTCTTTTCATATAAATTTTGAATAATTTCCAATGTCTCATCAGGTTTAATTTTGAAACGTTTTGTACATTGATTTTGTATTTCAGCTAAATTAAACAATAATGGTGCATTTTCTTTTTGTTTTGATTTTTTTAATTCTGCTATTTTTGCATGTTTTCCTTCTAAACTCTTTATAAATTCTTTTGCATCTTCTTCTTTTTTAAATCCAGATTCATTATATAGTTTTGGAGATTCAAAAATTTTTGATTTATCATTAACCTTCCATTCAGCTTTAAAAGATGAATCTTCTTTTCCAAATTCACCGAATTATTTTATAATATTTCGTTTTTACAAAATCTTTTATTTCTCTTTCTCTAGAGACCACCATGCCTAAAACACATGTCATAACTCTTCCAACAGATATTGATGCTCTTTCTTCATTAATTTTATTAGCTAAATTTCTTCCATATATTATGGACAATAGTCTTGAAAAATTTATTCCAATTAAATAATCTTCTTTTGCTCGTAAATATGCACTATCAGATAAGCTATCATATTCGGATAAATCTTTTGCTTCTCTTATTCCTCTTAATATTTCTTCTTCTGTTTGAGAATCTATCCAAACTCTTTTCATTTTTGCTCTTGGATTTGGTTTAGCCATCATAAAAACTAATCTTTGTATATATTCTCCTTCTCTTCCAGAGTCACCTGCATTATAAATTTCTTCTATATCTTCTCTTTGCATTAAACTTTTTACAATTTCAAATTGATTTGCAACTTGCGGAATTATTTCATATTTCCATTCACTTGGAATAAATGGTAATGTATCTAAACGCCAGAATTTTAATTTTTCATCATATTTATCTGGATAGCACATTGTAACTAAATGTCCTACGCACCATGTTATTACCCAATTTTCAGATTCCAAATAACCATTTTTTCTATTTGTTGTTATTTTTAATGCTTTTGCAAATTCCATTGCAACAGAAGGCTTTTCTGTTATTAATAACTTTTTGCCCAATTTAATCATCCTTTTTTATCTTATCTTGTGTGAAATTTTATCATTTTTCCTTTTATATTGCAAGTTAAATAAACACTTCGTCTTTTTTATAGCTTATCATGAAAAACTTATTGACAAACTTCGACATTTGTTTTTGTAATTAAACTGTAACTAATATTTAATACTTTTGAAATGGACTATTTATTATTTTATAGTATAATTATAGTAGTTTTTTATAAGGAGAAATAAAAGTGAGTATAGATACAGAACTAAAAAAAGAAGGAATTGAAGTAACAGAACCTTTAGATACTTTAAAAATCAATAGTATTGCAAGAAATGTTTCATTAGCAATTTGTAATACTTTTCCAACATATGATTTAAATCAAAATGACTTATTTATTAAGTTATCTAGATTAAAAATGTACAAAGCAAAAATGCCAGAAGGAATGGCTGAAGCAAATTATTTTTACAAAAATACTTCTATATATTTTAATGAACACATTCAAGATGAAGATATAGAAGAATTTGCAATTCATGAGTGTATTCACTACATTCAAGAAATTAAAGATAATAGAAATTATTTAGTCAGAATGGGATTATGTGATTATACAGAATTTAGAGTTTATGGCTTAGGCTTAAATGAAGCAGCTGTTCAATTAATTTCATCAAAAATAAATAATATTCCAAAAGAATCTGTAAAATATTTTGGCATTAATTTTGAAACCACAAGTCCATCTTATTATCCATTAGAGTGCTGTTTAGCAAATCAAATGGCTTATATTACTGGTGAAGATGTAATGTTTGAAAGTACTTTAAAAAGTAATGACAATTTTAAATATAAATTTGCTGAACTAACTTCGCCAAAAGTATTTATGGCTATACAAAATGCAATTGATGATATATTATACAATGAAGAAAATATAATAAAACTAAACAACAGAATTGCATCTATTGATGACAGAAATAAAAAAGTTGATGGCATGTTAAGCAAAATTGATGAATTAAAAAGTGAAATAACTTTAACTTTTATGAGAGCACAAAATTTAATTATTTCAAGTTACTTTGATAAAACGTTTAATGAAATTACTAATTTAGAAGAAGTAGAAAATTATAGAAGAAAATTATATAACTTTAAAGAGTATATAGGTACTACAGAAGGTTACACATTTTTTAATAATTATTACTTTGAAAAAATGGAACAATTGGAATCTAAATATATTGCTTTAGAAAATGGTGAAACTATAACATCTGAAACTGCTTTAAAAGTAATAACTAAAAAAGAAAATATATTAATTACATTATTTAAGAAAATTAAAAAATTAATTTTTGGAGGAAAATTAAAAGAGGGATTAAAAGACGGATCTTTTTTTCCTACTAGCAAGGATTAGGGAGCATTCCTAATCCCTGCTAGTAGAAAAAAAGATCCGTCTCTATTGGCAATTTTTTGTAGCTTCTCTTCCAGTATATGCTGCCCATGCTACAGTCTTCTTTGTACCTATTAAATCACCTATAGCAAATATTTTTGGATTTGAAGTTTGAAATTTATTATTAATTTTTAAATTATCTCTTTCATTTAGTTCTAATCCTAATTTTTTAACAAAATCTTGTGGTTTTGAACCTAAAGCCATAATAACATAATCAGCTTTTAAAACATAATTACTATTATCAATATTTTTAGGAATTAATCTTTCTTCTCCATCTTTTTTAATTAGTTCTGTTTTTACTAATTCTACTTCTTTTAATGTATCTTCTCCAATAATTCTTGATATATTATTTTGGTACATAAATTCTATTTTCTCATTTATTGCATCTTCAACTTCTTTTTCAGATGCAGGCATTTGTTGCTTTGCTCTTCTATAAATTATTTTTACCTCTTTAGCTCCTAGTTTTTTTACTGTCCTCGCTACATCTATTGCAACATTTCCCCCGCCTACAACAAATATCGTTTTCTCTCTATAATCTGGATGATTATTATTTTCTAATAACTCATTCCCATAAAATACTCCTTTTAAATTTTCTCCTTCAATGCCCATCCTTAGCGGAACATTTGCTCCAAAACATAAAAATATTGCATCATATTCTTTTTCTAACTCTTTTAGTTTTAAGTTTTTCCCTAATTCTGCATTATATTTTACATGTATTCCTAATTCTAGAATATTATTTATTGTTTTATTTACAACTTCTTTTGGTAGTCTGAAATCTGGTATTCCGTGTGTTAAAATTCCACCCAATTGGTTATATTTTTCATATATTGTAACTTTTATACCTTTTCTTGTTAAAAATGCTGCACATGTAAGACCTGATGGACCTCCTCCAATAATAGCTACTTTTTTATTAATCTTTTTGTTTTTTTGAATCTCTTTTTCCCAAATTTTTTTCAAACTATTTCCTTGGCTTATAGCATAATCAAACACAAATGCTTCAATTTCTCCTATAGAAACTGGTTTTCCATTTATTCCTCTTATGCAGGAACCTTGACATTGTTCTTTATGAGGGCAAATTCTTCCACATATTCCAGGTAGTACTGTTGTTTCACTTAGTATTTCATAAGCTTTATTATAATTCTCTTCTTTAACACATTTAATAAATTCTGGTATATTATTATGTAATGGACATCCTCTTTGTGAACATGGCTTTAGTTTACAATTTAGACAATACCCAGCTTTTTCTTTTATTTCAATATTGTTCATTTTTTAAAATTCCTTTTCTAATTCTTCTATTACCAATTTTAAATCTTTTATAAAATCTATCTTCTTTGTTTCATCTCTTAAAAGAGCTGCAGGATGCCAAGTAGTCATATATTTAATTTCTTTTTTTTCTATCCATTTTCCTCTTGATGATGTAATTCTATATTCTTTTCCTAATATATTTTTCAAAGCAATATTTCCAAGTAATACTATGATTTTTGGTTTAACTAAAATCACTTGATTTCTTAAGTAATTCATACAAGCAAAGCATTCATCTTCTTCAGGATTTCTATTTGCTGGAGGCCTACATTTTACTATATTTGCTATATAAACTTCTTCTCTTTTAATACCAACAATTTGAAATGCCATATTCATAAGCTTTCCTGCTCTTCCAACGAAAGGCTCACCTAATCTATCTTCATCTGCTCCAGGTCCTTCTCCTATAAACATTAATCTAGCATTTTTATTTCCTACTCCAAATACAATTTTTTGCCTCGTTTTATATAATTTACATTTCTTGCAATCTTTTATTGATTCTTCTAATTCTTCCCAAGATTCAAACATTTTATTTCTCCATTTAAATAACACAATTTTCTACTAATTCAATTTTATTATTCTCATTTGTGTTAATTCTTGCTTTTGTACCAACAGGAATAACAGTCTTTGTTTCACAATGGCCAAAATTATTTGATTTTATTATAGGTTTATTGTAATTATCTCCTATTATATCAATTAATATTTTTTCTAATGCAATTCCACTTTCATGTTCATAATTTCCAACCCAAACTCCCTTAACTTTATTAAAAACTTCATTTTGTTTCATATATGAAATATAGTTACTAACTAATGTTGGGCAAGTTTCAAATCCTAATTCTTCTAAAAATAGTATTTTATCTGTAAAATCTACTTTATATTTTCCACATATTAATCCTTTAATTAAACTTAAATTTCCACCTATTAATTTTCCTTCTGCTATACCTGGAATAATTGTTTTATAATCTTCACCATTAATTCCAATTTCTAAGCTTTGTTTTACAAATCTTTTTATTACTTCGTTTAGGCTATAATCTGTTTCATCTGTTGCAATTGTTTTAAAATTAGTTGAACTAAATGTTACTAGACCTGTTTTTTCAGTTATAACATTAGTTAAAGATGTTATATCACTATATCCACAAAAAATTTTGGGATTATTTTTAATTAATTCAAAATCTAAAAATTCAAATGTAGTATTTGAATTTTCTCCGCCTTTTGCACACCATATCATTTTTATTTCTGAATCTTTAAACATTTCATTTATATCATCAGCTTTTTCTTTTGCACTTGCACTATATCCTAAACTATTTGAAAAAAAGTTTTTAGAAAACTTAACTTTAAAACCTTCTTTTTCTATAATTTTTTTTGCTTTATTGACTTCCTCTTTATTTTCCCCAATTATTGGATTAGATGGTGCAACAACTCCAATAGTATCACCTATTTTTAATTTATTTGGAATAATCATTTTTACCTCCCGTGTCCATCTTGGACCTGTCCCTGAATGGACATCATTTCTTTTAATTTATCATATTTTACTTCTTCTTTTGAATACTCAGAAGGCTTTAATCCAACTCTTCCTTTCATAAAATGACTAACTAATACAATTATAATTCCAAAAAGTATTCCTATTATAATCATACAATATGCAGTTTCCATTCTTTCTAATAAAAATGAACCAACAACACCTGTAATTGCACCCATGACACCTTTTATTAAATTATTTACAGTATATATTTTTGTATCAATTTTTTTATTTGCAAAATTACTTAAGTATTTCTCTATTAGTGGATAAAAAATTCCTACAACCATGAATTGTACTGCATAAAAGATCATTACCAAAACAAGTCCTATGTTATATTTTCTTGCAATTATTCCTGAAACTCCAGCAAGAACGCAACTTCCTGTTGCTAAATATCCAAGTATTGTTAGTGATTTATTTCTAAATCTATTATGAAATGCTTCTTGATGACTTGTGTAAAATGATGATAAAATTCCAAGTATTGCAAATACAAAACCTAATAAACTTGCTGGTATTTCTAAATCATTTAACATACTTACTTCATAACTATTACTTAATAATTTTGTAAATCCTACCATTACTCCTGAAAATAATAATAACCCTTTTAATCTTTCTGATTTTAAAACAAATTTAAATGCCTTTTTCATTTCTTTTAAACTATTTTCATCCTTAACTTTCTTACTTTTTCTTTGGACTGGTTCTACAAAAAGTATTGATAATAGCGTTACAATTATTAATGTAATAAGAGATAATGTCATTGGAATAAATGGATTAATTTCATATAAGAAACCTGCAATAATTGTTGAAATTGCATTCATAATGTGATATCCTGACATTCCTTTTTCATTAATTCTAGCAAATATTTTACTTTTTAGCTTTGTAGGTGGTATAGATTCGTTAAGTAAACTAGGTTCTGTACTATTTTTTATTGCAAATGCAATAGAACAAAATACTTTTCCTATTATTAAATTTGTTAAGCTATTACCAAATATTATAGTTATCATATACATACAATTTAAAACATTTGCTATAATTGTACTATTTTTTCTACCAAAAAATTCAATTATAAAAGTAGATGGTATTTGCGCAAATATTGAAAATATAAAATAGAATGAATCTAGCAATACAACATCTGCTGCATTTATTTTTTTTACTTGTGTCAAAAATAAGAATACTATTGTATAGTAAAAAAGATAGTCCCAACTTAGTCTTTTATAAATTGGAAATAATTTCATATTTTGTTTTCTCATTTGTACTTTTTCTTCTTTCATTTCTTGCTCCTTTATTTTGTTTCCGTTTCTTTTTTCATCTTTAATATTATATCATCTTTTGATTTTTGGTCAATATAATTATATTTATTTCCTTCTAATTTTGAATCAAATCCACACACAGATTTATATTCACAAAATTCGCATGGAGTTTTTCCTTTTTTATTATATGGTTTAATATCAATATTTCCACTTAAAATTTCTGTTGAAATATCTTTTATTGTTTTATAAATATATTTTTGTAATATTTCAAATTCTTCCCTATTAACTCCATTTGTTCTTTTTTCATTTACCATCCCAGAAGTTGTTATTGCTGCTGGAACTAATTTTGAACTTCCTGTTTCTAATGTATTGTCATTCATTTTTATTATTTTAACATCGGCTACAATTAAGCCTTTCATTCTGAAATTCTTACGAATTAACTCTTCTATTTCCTCTTTATCAATTTTTTTATCTAAATTTATCATTTGCTCTAATAGTGAAAAATAAAATACTCCTGCAGGAATTACATCTTCTTGCTTACAAATTGCATCTGTATATGTTAAAAGTTGTATTTGCATTCCTGCATATACTTCATTCAAATCAATATTTTTTACAGAAGATTTATAGTCAATTATTCTTAAGTATTTTCCGCTCCTCTTTTTCACATGTATCAATTCTATCAATTTTACCTGTAATCTCAACCTTTTTACCATTATTCAAATTTAATACTATAGGTTTATATTTTTCACTTTTACCAAATTCGATTTCTGTACCATCAACACTAAAATCACTATATATTATTGTTTGAATTATATACTTTAAAGCTTTTGTTATTATTCTTTTTAATCTTCTTACGAGAACTTTATATTTTGCTGTTTCATTAAATATTCTATTTTTGTTTAATGCTAAATTTTCATCTATAATATTTGATACAATTTCTAATATTTTATTTTCTTCTATATCAGGTAAATTATATTTTTCTTTATATACAAATTCAAAAAACTCATCAATTATTTCATGCATAAAAGTACCTGTATTAATACTTTGAATTTTAAACTGTTCTTTTTCTTTTATTTTAAGACCATATTGTAAAAAATAAGAAAATGGACAATTTCTATATTTTTCAAGTCTAGATACACTTGTATTTAAAACATTTCCATATAATTTATCTATACTTTCTTTTTTTATATTTTTTGGTAAATTTGTATATTTTAACCCTTCTAAATCCAAGTTTAATTTTTCCTTCCAGTAATTTTGATTTTTATAATATTCATATATTTGATACCAAATTTCATTAATATATTCACCATGTTTTATTTTTGAAATATTTTCAATTAATTCTTCATATGTAACTTTTTTGTTTATAATTTCATATTGTTTTTTTATTACATCACTTTTCTCTATTAATTTTGGAAATAATCTTTTTATTTTATTAATCAACATAGAAGGTCTTAAGGCTTTTCCGTCTTCATCTGATGAACTATATGATAAATAAACCTGTTCTTCTGCTGTTGTAAATGCTTTATATATATTAAAATTATCTTCATATAATTTATCTATTGTTCCTTTTGCTAGTTCAATTCCATCTTGTTTTAATTTTTCTCTATCTATATCATTAAAAAAACCTTCATCTTTATTAACACTTGGAAAAACCCCATCATTAATTCCTATTATAAATACTACTTTTACTTTATGACTTCTTGACCTGTCTACATCTCCTAATATAACTTGGTCTGCAGTTCCTGGAATTTTACCTAATTCACTATTTTTTAATCCTATTTTTAATATTTTATAATATTTATCAATTGTTATTTTTTCATTTTTGAATATATTTACAATTTCATCTAAAATATTTATTAAAATTGTATAACTAGTTTTATATTCATTTGCTAAATCTACTAAATTATTTTTATTTAACTCTTCAACTTTTTCAGTTATTTTATCTTCTATATTTTGTTCTTGCATAAATTCATAAATAGCTTTAGTTATATTTAAAACTGTTTTTTCGTTCCTAATTTTTTCTTGTAAATTTATTAATGGATTAATTATTATTTTCCTTAATTCATTTAACCTTTGTACTTCTAAACTTCTTTTGTCATCATCTATTTCATAGTTAAAGTCTTTCTTCCATTTGCTTTGTTTTATATTCCATTTTAAACAATAATTTTCTAGTTTAAATATTTCATCATCTTCTATTTCACAAAAGCCTGATTTTATGTATGAAAACACCGCTTCGCTCGAAAAATTTGTATTTAATACTTCTAAAATTGAAAGCACATATTGTATAATAATATTTTGATTTAAATCTCTTTTCTCATCAATAAACACTGGTATTTCATATTTATCAAAAATAGCTTTTGTTAAAGAAGAATATTTTTCTATATTTTTTGTAATAATTGAAATATCTCTAAATCTTAGTTTTTTTTCTCTTACTAATTTATTTATTTTTTTTGCAATATACTCAATTTCTGAATATTCATTTTTAGCTAAAAATAGATGTAAGTTTTCCACATCTTTTTCATATTTTGTGGATTTTATATTATAAATATTATCACTTAGATGTTTTAATTCGTCAGTTTTAAATCTATATTGTTTGTTTAAGAAAATTGGTTCTTCTATTTTCAAATTATTTTCTTCGGCTAAGTTTAATAATTTACTTACTGTTAATTTATTTGAGTAATATATATCTGTATCTGGATTTGTGTTTAATTCAAGATTATCAACACAAACAGTAATATTAACTTGTTTTGCTATTTTTGTTAATATTTTTATAACTTCATATTCTTGATTAGTAAAACCTGCAAATTCATCTATATACAAAATTGCATCTTTTGCTATATCTGTGTTTTCTAAATTATTTGCAAGTATTGTTAGGATGTCGTTTTCATCTATGTAATTATTTGAAATTATATTTTCAAATTTTTCATAGATTAATGTCATATCAGATAATTTTGTTTTTAAATAAATATCATCTGTTTTATCTATTTCTTTTCTTAAATCTTCAACACTTATATTATGTTTTTTAAACTCTGTAATTGCTGTGCTACTTACTTCTAAATTTTCGTCTGATTTACCTAAAAAATTTAAGTTTTTTTGTTGTTCATTAAGTATAGAATAAATAATCATTGCCTTACCACATTTAGTTAGATTATTATTTCCTCCAACTTCATTTACCACTCTATATGCCATTCTATTTAATGTAATAACTTCTACATTCATAATTGCTCTTTTCCCTAATGTTTCCATTAATTTTCTTTCTGCTGTATATGAAAATTGGTCTGGTGTAATAATAAAAATTTTTTTTTCTTTATCTATTAAGTTAGATATTTCTGAAAAACAAAAACTGGTTTTTCCTGTTCCTTGTTTTCCATATATAATCCTTATGCTCATATTTAAGCTTCCCTTCTCCAATAAAATAAATATTGTTGTGCTAACCCTTGCAAGTTTCCAAATTTCTCTGTAGCTATTTTTTGAATTTGCTTTTTACTTACTTTATTTTCATCTAGTTCTTTTATGTATAAATCATTTATAACCCTTCTTACCCATACATCAATTGGAAATACATCAAATCTTTTTAAATCTGAAAATAATAAAATACAATCTGCAACTTTAGGCCCTACACCAGATAATTTTAAAAGTTCTTCTCTAACTTCTAATGTATTTGGGTTTTGTTTTAATATATTTAAATCAATTTGTTTTTCTAAAATCATTTTTGTAGTTTCATATAAACGAATATCTCTAAATCCTAATCCTAGCTCTCTATATTGACTTGCTGTTACATTTTTTAATTGCTCTGGCTTTGGAAATGTATAATATTTTAAACCTTTGTATTCTATTACATCTCCATATTTTTTAGCTAGTCTTTCTATAATTCCTTTTATTCTTGGAATATT
>CAZBMU010000016.1:0-6346 GCA_964493175.1 uncultured Clostridium sp. | reverse complement strand
CATCTCCATATTTTTTAGCTAGTCTTTCTATAATTCCTTTTATTCTTGGAATATTGTTATTTGCAGAAATAATAAATGAAATTATTGTTTCCCATAAATCTTGATTTAAAATTCTAATTCCTTTCCCATATTCAACACTTGTTTTCATGTTGTTATCAATTTTAGCTAATTTTTCTTTTATTTCTTCATAATCTCTATTTAAATCAAAATAATATTCTACTGTTTCTTTTATTTCTTTTTCGCAAATACCTTCAAAAACAATTTCTTTCCCTCGTTTATTAACATTCAATACATTGTTTCCAAATATTCCTATATAACTTCCATCATTTTGTTCATTCCATCTAAAACATTGCCCACATTCAAATATATCTTTCAATTCAAAAGAATCTTGATTTTTTAATATATATTTTTGCTCTTTCATTCTTCACTCTCCGCTAATATTTTACTATAAAAACAACATATTTTCAACAAATTATTTTTGATATTACTTGCCATCATCTTCTAAATCTTTTATAACTTTTTCCTTTTCAATAGTTTAGTTTATTTTAAACCCTTGGCCTACTACCTCTCTTGAATTTGTTATTATTATGAAGCTATTTGAATCTATTTTTCTAGCAATCATTCTAATTTTTGATACATCTCTCCTTCCTGCCGCACACATTAAAACTATTTTGTCTTTATTAGTATACATTCCTTTACCATAAAGCCCAGTTGTTCCTCTTTCAATTTTCTCTCCAATTTCTTTTGCAATTTCTTTTGATTTATCTGACACAATTATCATAAGTTTTGTAAAATATATCCCTTCAAATACTATATCTATAATTTTTCCCATCAAATATATAGCTATTGCAGAATACAAACCAACTTCTATTTCTCTAAAAAATAACGTATTTAATGAAACTACAATTATATCAAAAATAGTAATTATATTACTACTCCTAACATTTGGGTTGTATTTTTTTGCAACTGTACTTATTAAATCACTACCACCTGTTGATGAATTAGCTTTTAAAATAACAGCTGTTCCAAATCCTATTATAATTCCTCCATATACACATGCTAAAAATTTGTCATCTGTTAAAGGTTTAAATATATCTAGTATATCTATAAATACTGATAAACAAACTGTTCCAATTAATGATTTTATCAAAAAATTTCTACCTATTTTATAAAAAGAATAAAGAAACAATGGTATATTTATAAACAAAATCATTTTTCCAACTGGAAAATTAAATAAATAATAAGTAAGTGTTGCAATTCCTGAAACTCCACCTGATGATAATTGATTTGGCAATAAAAATAGTGATACTCCAATAGCCATAATAAAAGCTCCTACAACAGTACCTACTATTTCAATTGATATTTTTTTTATACTTTGTACTTGCATAAAATCACCTTTTTATTATTATTGGTATTTCTAGGAAATTTTATGCAAAAAACAACTTGAATTTCAAGTTGTTTTTAATTTGTATATGTTTTTGTTATTTCTATTTTAGATTTTCCTTGTTTTATTTTTTCATCTTGTTTTAATATTAAATCAACATTATATGTATCTTTCAACTTTATAACATTTTCTTTTTTATGTCCAATAACATTATTGCTATCAATTGGGTTAACTGTTACTTCTACTTCTTTTACTTTTGCATTTAATTTTTTAATTTTGCCAACAATAGCATCATACCACATAGCTGATTCCACAAGTTGTCTAAATGCTGGATGATATGGACCTGCTACGACTTCACTTTTTTCATTTTCTGGATCTGATATTTCATCTGTACTTTGCAAACCAACTCTTATTATATCAATATTTTTATCTGCAAAAATTCTAACTATATCTTTGCAAACTTCAACAGCTTGTACAATTGATAATGGCTCATATTTTCCTTCTTCATATTCTTTTTCTAATTCAGTATTTTTTACAATTAAAACAGGGTATATTCTAACCATTTTTGGTTTTAATTTTACTAAAGCTTTTGCTGTATTTATTTCGTCTATTCTAGTACTTTCTGGCAAACCTACCATCATTTGATGCCCTAGTTTAAATCCATTCCATCTTATCATTTTTGAAGCTTTTTTTACATCTTGAAATGTATGCCCTCTATTTGCTCTTTTTAGAATATAATCATTAGACGATTGAACACCTAACTCTATTGTTTTAACTTTATATTTTTTTAACCTTTTTAAAGTTTCTTTATCTATAGCATCTGGTCTAGTTGAAATTCTTATACTTTCAACTTTTTCTTCTTTTATATATTCATAAGCTACTTGCAAAAGTTCTTCTTGTTTTTCTTTTTCAATTGCTGTAAAACTTCCTCCAAAAAATGCAATTTCAATTTGAGCATCATCATCTTTTATTTCTTTTAGGTAATTATCTATTATTTGTTTTGCTTCTTCTTTTGTTACACTCTTTTTTTGACCACTTATTGATTTTTGATTACAAAATATACAATCATTAGGACAACCTAAATGTGGTACAAATATAGGTATTATGTATTGTTTTTTCATAAATTACCTCTCTTCCATTTTATTTTAATACTTCTAACGCTTTTTTAGCAGCTTGCATTTGTGCTTCTTTCTTTGTTTTTCCTTCTCCTTCTGCTAGCTTTTTTCCATTATACCTTACTTCAAATTCAAAGTGTTTATTATGATCTGGTCCTGTTTCATTTGTTAATATATATTCAATTTTAACATCTCCATGAACTTGAAGTTTTTCTTGTAAAACAGTTTTATAGTCTTTATCTCCAACATGTTTTGTTGCAATTTCTATTTCATCTTTTAAGTTTTCTACTATAAACTTGTCCGCTTCTTCTATTCCGCCATCTAGGTATATTGCTGCAATTACAGCTTCTACACTATCAGCTAATATTGCTGGCCTATTTTCTCCACCAGTTTTTCTCTCTGACCTTCCTAAATTCAAGAAATCACTAAAATTATGCAACTTTGCAATTTTGTATAAACTCTTTTCACATACTACTGCTGCTCTAACTTTAGTCATTTCTCCTTCTTTTAGTTTAGTATATGTTTTATATATATAGTTACTTGATAAAAACTCTAAGATGCTATCTCCCAAAAACTCTAATTTTTCATTGCTTTCAACATTATTTTCATATGCATAAGATGTATGTGTTAGTGCTGTTTTTAAAAGCTGTTTGTTTTTAAATGTATAGCCTATACTTTGTTCTACTTTTGATATGTCCAATTAGTTCACCTCCTTAAAAATAAAATTGATATACTTAATACGTAATTTAAGTATATCAATTTTTTTAGATTTTTACAACTGTTTTTTATTTTTTAATAAATACTTGCTTTTTAGTTTATCCATTCAATGCATCTAGTAATTGTGTTTTATCTGTTAATCCTACAAATTGTTTTGAAACTTCACCATTCTTTATAACTAAAATTGTTGGTATACTCATTACATTGTATTGAGTTGCTAATTCTTGGTTTTCATCTACATTTACCTTTCCAACTTTTATTCCGGTTTGTTCTTCTGCAATTGCATCAATTATTGGTGATTGCATTTTACATGGTCCACACCAATCTGCATAAAAATCAACAATTACTGGCTTTTCAGATTTCATAACCTCTTCTTCAAAATTTTCGTTTGTTATTTTTAAAACACTCATTTTTTTACCTCCTTAATATAGCTTACTGCAGTAAGCCCTGCTTTTGCTCCTTCATAAGCTGCCTTGTTTATTTGAAGCAATCCTCCTGTTAGGTTTCCACAAGCATAAAGTCCTTTTATATTTGTTTCCATGTTTTCGCTTACAACTATATTGTCGTTATCAGAAATAACACCAAGTTTTTTAGCAAAATCACTTCCTCCTGCTATTCCTTGTGCTATAAATATTCCATCAACTTCAATTATTTTGCCATTTTCAAACTCAATTTTTTCTACTCTTTTTTCTCCTTTTATTTCATTTATTTTGTCTGTAATTACTTCATATTCATCTGTATTTGGAGCTTCTAATCCATTGCTTAATATTTTAACACTGTTTACTATGTTTTTCAAGTCATTTGCTTCACTTACAGCAAATTGTCCATCTCCTAAAACTACAACATTTTTATTTTTATAGAAAAATCCATCACATATTGCACAGTAACTTATTCCTTTTCCTTCAAATTCATTTATTCCTTTTATGCTTGGCTTAACTCTTTTATTTCCTGTGGCAATTATTACTGAAATTGCTTCATAATTTTCGTTAGATGATTTCACTTTAAAATAATTGTTTTCTGTTATTTCAATATCTATAACTTCTTTTTCTAAAACATCTACTCCAAGTTTCTTTGCTTGTTCTATACCATTTTCATAAAGTTCTTTTCCCTCGATTCCATTTATAAATCCATAAAAATTATCTATTTTATGAGCTTTTTCTAATTCTGATTCTCCATAATATAAAACAAGTACATTCATATTTGCTCTTTTTAAATACAAACTTGCAGAAATACCCGCAGGTCCTGCTCCTATTACTATTGCATCATACATTATTAATAATCCTTTCTTGCTAAATATATTTATATTATATCACTTATTTTTTTATCAATATTTTCAGGTTTAACAGTTGGTGCATATCTTTCAATTACTTTTCCTGTTTTATCTACTAAAAATTTAGTAAAGTTCCATTTAATATCTCCATCTTTTTTGAAAGTTGAACTTATTTTTTCTACCGCCTTCATAGTCATTTTGTCTTTTATTCCTTCTATTTCATCTTCTTTTATCTCACTTTTTATAAATGTATATAATGGTATTTCATTATCTCCATTAACATCTATTTTTGCAAATTGCGGAAATGTTACATTATATTTTAAAGTACAAAATTCATGTATTTCTTCATCGTTCCCAGGTGCTTGATTTCCAAATTGATTACATGGAAAATCTAAAATTACTAAACCTTGATCTTTATATTTTTTGTATAAATTCTCTAGTCCTTCATATTGTGGAGTAAAACCACATCCTGTTGCTGTATTAACAATTAATAGTGTTTTTCCTTCATATTCTTTAAGGCTTATTTCCTCCCCTTTTTGATTCTTTACAGTAAAATCGTAAATATTACTCATAATATTTCTCCTTTCTTGTTTTATTTTTGTCAAGATTTTCTTATTTTATTTTTTCCAAAAATCTAGACAATATTCGATTATTATTGTATAATATAATGTGTATATTTGTAAAGGAAAGTGAGAAAATTTATAATGTCAAATAATAAAGATTCTTATAATTATCAAAATAGAAATTTATCTGATGTTTTTAGAGAATTGCAAGAAATAAAAAACAACCCTGATATTCAGCAAAATCATATTGGACAAGCTGATATGTCAAAAAAAATTGAAGTAAAAAAAGAAAAAACTAATACAAATAAATTTAATCACAAAAACGGCGACTTAAAGCTTTCTCATATTATTACAGGTTGTGGTATTGTTTTTGTTTCTATGGCTTTACTATTCCCTAAAGATTTAGCTTTTAACCAAAGTTACGCTAAACCTGAGGAAATAGAACAAGTTTCAGAATATGAGCTTAATAGACATAGACTTAATATGCAAAATATCATTTCTGAAAATGCAGGTATGGATAGAGTTAAAGAACAAATTATGGAAGAAAGAGATGTAGAATTTGAAACAAAATTTACAGATACTCCTTCTTTGCCAAAAGGAGAAGAAGTTGTAACACAAGAAGGTATTGTTGGTAAAGATAAGGTTACTGCAATTAGAACTTATGAAAACGGAAATTTTGTTGAAGAAATTATACTTTCTAAAGAAAAAGTACAAGATCCAACTCCTAAACTAGTTAATTTAGGTACTTCTGAATTCTTAGCAAAACATAAGGTACATATTGGTGATATTATGTATTTTGTAGATACAGCTAAAATTAAAGAAACTGTTGATCCAGCATCTGCTGATGTTGCAGAAGTTAAGAAAAGTATCGATGTTAAATTATTAGAATTACCTAATGAAGATTATGCAAAAGTTTCTTTTGATGGAGTAGAAGGCTTTATTAAAACTTCAAATTTAACATCTGCAACTTCAACACCAAGCATAATTGAGAAAAACAGAGTTCAAAGAATTTTACTTAAAGTTAATATTAATATGGATTTAAATAAGCCAAGTGGTTTAACTTTAAATGATTATAAAAAAGTGTTCACAGATTTGCCTAATGATACAAATAAAATCTTTGAAAATAATTACCAAACATTTTATAATATCGAGAAAAAATATAATATAAATGGTATTTTCTTAGCATCTATAGCTATACATGAAAGTGGATGGGGTACTTCACAAATTGCAAGAGAAAAAAATAATTTATTTGGATATGGTTCTTATGATAGTACACCTTATGAATCTTCATTTGAAT
>CAZBMU010000015.1:0-21003 GCA_964493175.1 uncultured Clostridium sp. | reverse complement strand
ATTTTATTATCTTTTCCTGCTAATAATTCATAGAATACTATTTGAGCAACTTGAATATATGGAATTAACCAGAATAATCCAATATATAATGTAAATACAGATAAAATAGCCCATCCTATGAAAGAAAGATTTAATAAAAAGTATTTCGCTCTGTTATTTTGCATTAATCTTTCACTTTCTGCAACTGCATCTTTACCACTCATTTCAGGATTATCTATAGCAATAAAGTTTGATAATACATAATATAATCCTTTAACTATAGCCCATATTTCAGCTACAAATATAACAATAAAAGCTATTATTGAAATACCAGAAAGAGAAGAAATTGAAGAAGTAGTATTATATTCAAAAATTGAAACTCCTATACCAACAAATAAAACTATAAAAGCAACAATAATAATTATTATAGGAACAATCAATTTCACAATTGTACTAAATGCAACTTGCCAACTTCTTTTAAAATTAGAAAAACCTAGATTAAAAAAGTCAAATACTTTAAAATCTTCACCTCTTTTTAGCTTTATAAATTCGTATAAAATACCATAAGCTAAAGGTACTGATATAACTACATTAGCAATTGAAAGAATTAAACCAAATGCATTATTTTCAAATAAACCAATAACAAAACCAATAAGGTATTCAACCAAACCATAGCAAAGAGTGATTAATGCAGCTTTTCCCCACTTACCAGTTAAAGCTTCTCTGGCTTTTTGTCTTATTTCAGATGATGTCATAAAAATTCCCCCTTTTTTAATAATTTTTATAAAAAACGTTAAAAACATAATATAAATTTATAAAAAAGATTCGATTCCAGTGACAAATTATGCTCTATATTTATTTTTAATATTTTCAATTTCACTATAATTATTTCTTATAATATCTAAGAAAACATCTGTTAGTTTTGGGTCAAATTGAGTTCCTTTGCAATTTTCAAATTCTTCTATTACAGTTTCAAGTGGAAGGGAATCACGATAACTTCTTCTTGAAGTCATAGCATCAAAACTATCTGCAATAGTTATAATTCTGGCTAAATATGGGATTTTCTCCCCTGCTAGTTTACTTGGATATCCATTTCCATCATATCTTTCATGATGATGTTTAACAATAGGTATAATATCAGAAAAAATTGAAGCTGTTGATAATATATGTGCACCGATTGTTGGGTGATTTTTTATTTCAGAATACTCATCATCACTTAATTTTGTTTCTTTTTGTAAAATACTATCTGGAACACCAATTTTTCCAATATCGTGGAACAATCCTCCAATTTCCAAAGTTCTTAAATCTTTATCAGAAAGACCAATTTTTTTTCCTATTAATAAAGCATATTCAGAAACTCTGTCAGAATGACCTCTTGTATAAGCATCTTTTGCATCAACAGTATATCTTAAAGTTTGGATACTCTCTAAATAAGCCTGTTCTAGCCTAGAATAAGTATCTTTTAACTCAAAATTAATTTTTTTAATTTCATCCATTTGTTCAATTGACTTAATACCAGATTCTATTAATAATAATAATTGGTCAAACTTATCACTTTTTTCACAATAACCTTGAATATCAAGTCTACGAATTGTTTCTAGAGGGGGAGCTAAATCTTTATGTCCTGTAAGAAGTAAAATATAAAGCTCCTTATTAAATTTTCTAATTTCTTCAACAACCTGATCTCCATGAATAGGAGTCATAATAAAGTCTAGAATCATCAAATCAAAATGTTCATTTTTTATCATTTTAATAGCTTCCATTGGGTCTGTTACACCAACAAAGTCATAACCTGACCTTTGTAAAAAGACAGATAAAGAATCTATAATTCCAACTTCATCATCAACTGCAATAATTCTATAATTGCCATTTTGATTTTTTTCTATATTTTGTAATCCTTTTCTCATACATATACCTCATTTAAATTACACTTTTCTACATTATAATAATAAAAACGACAAAAATCAATAGTTATTAAAAAAATTCTGAAAAGGGAATCGAGGGACGTTCTTTCCATCTCTCTTTTAAGGATTTGGGACACTCCTTGATTATTGGGCACTACTCCTCTCGAGGGAGATGGTGTCCTTATTTTTTTATTTAATCGTTCATTTCATTCAAAAAGAAATTGTTAATTATTAGAATGCGCTCCTTTCATACTCAAAATGTATTATATTATTTTGCATGTAATTACGAATGCGACTGGAAAAGCTTTAGAAGTTGTTATATTAGAAAATGAGGGATGTTCACGGTACTTGAGGTACGAAAGGGTCTGAGTGAAAGAGGCTTGTTTTCTAATATAACAACTTCTTAGTGTATGAAGGGAGCCGAGTAATGAAATAAAAAATAATATAATACATTTTGCCCTGAACATCCCTCATTCTAATAATTAACAATCTCTAATTTTTACTCCAATCAATCATAAATAAAAAATAAGGACACATACTCCCCTAGGAGTAGCGCCCAAATTTCTAAATTGGTAAAACAATTGTAAAAGTAGTACCTTTTCCATCTTCTGAATCAAAAGTAATAGTTCCACCAAAACGAGCTTTTATAGTAGAATAAGACATATAAAGACCTAAACCAGTACCATTTTTACCTTTTGTAGTAATCATCTCTTTAAACAGCTTATCTTTAACCTTTTTAGGTAATCCACCGGCATAATCTTTTATAGTAATTAATAATTTATTATTATCTTTATCAACAATTAAATCAATATTTTGCTCTGGTTTTCCATTATAAGCCTGAATAGAGTTTGAAATCATATTATTAATAATTTGAACTAAACTATTAACATCACCTTTAATTTCTAAATTTTCATCTGTTTTCATACCAATATTTAAATAAACAATAGCATTTTTTAATTCATGTTTCATTAAAATATCAACTTTTTTAACTAATTCTTCAATAGTAAAGGAAACGCTTTCTTCATTAGATAAAGCAACAGCCTGTCCTTTAACAGCAGTTATTACATCAGACATATATTCTGTATGTGTTTTTATTTTTTCAATCCATCCATTCATATCGTTAGCGATTTCATGGTGATCTTGAAAATTAACTTCAGGGTCTTCTATTGAAGAATCATATTCTTTTACTAAATCTGAAAGACCTTCAGCAGCTCCTGCTATAGACATTATAGGAGTTTTTAAATTATGTGCAATACCTCCTATCATTTGTCCTAAAGATGCTAAACGTTCTTGTTCTATAAGCAAATCTTGATTATCTTCTAGACTTTTCATATCTCTAATATGTTGTGTAATATCTTTAAATAATATTAAAAAGCCCAAAAACTGTTGATTTTGTATAATATTTGTGATTTCAACATTAAAATACTTTTTAATTTTATTTATATATAACTCAAAAGCTTCAATTCTTTCATTATCTTCACTATTTTTAACCGCTTCAATGTGTTTTTTAAACTGGTTAATTTCTAAATTATTATCTTTCAAAAAATCTTCAAGCCATTTTCCTCTAATTTCAGAAGCATTTGTATGAAAAGTATTTATAAATGTTTCATTAAAATCTGATATTTCATAATTTTCATTTAAAACAATATAACTATCAGATATTCTATCAACTATTCTTTGCAAAGCAATAGGTGTTGTTTTAAATAAGCTAAATTTAAACATTGCAAGTGAGAAAAATATTACAGTAAAAGCAAATGTAATAGGTGTTATATATATTGACATTTGTACAATACCAAGTGAACCTAATAAATTTGTTATTATAGGTATTAGTGCTCCAACAAAAATTAATATGGCTTGTTTAGAGAAAAAGCCTGAATTTTTAATAGAATATTTCATTAATATAAATAATGATATAGCAAATATAATATATGTATAAATAGAATGTATATAAAAATAATTGCCAAATACTGTGCTTGAAGTTTCCATAGAGTATTTTTGATAAAATAAATGATGAAAATCATTTGTCCATAATACTAATAGAGATAATATTGGAATTACAGCTAGCAATAAATACTTTCTTTTAAATTCAATTTTTGTTCTTGCAAATATTATAGCAACAAAGAAAAATGTAACAGGCAAAAAACAAGTATGAATATACACAAAATAATCAAAATATATAGGATTAATATTAGAGAAATTTGTAAATATTATCTGTAATATTAAGCCAAGCATCCAAAGAATAAGTTGTATAAATAATACAGCGAATGTTTTTTCTAATTGATTTTTCTTTTTTCTTGATAGAATATATCTTAAAAGAAATAATAATATAATACATAAAACTGTTAATAATGCAAGAATAACTTTATCATATGTGGTAAACATTTTTATATCTCCCTTCTTATTAGTTTCAAAAATCTAATTAAATATCTATTAGAAATTTTAGGCCATCTAAAAAATGTTTTTCTTAAATATCTAATTGTAAAATTAGATGTTAATATTATATCATTTTTATAATCTAAATGTAAATCATTATCAAAATCTTTTAATAAATTTGATAACAAATCATCAGATTGTTTTGAATTTAAAATACCATTTATTTTTTCTTTAAATTTATCCTCTGATAAAATTTCAATATTAAAATTACATTTTTTTGATATATTTACAATTTTACTTGTATTAATATATTTATGATTATATAAATGAAAAACTCTATTAGTAATGTTAGAATTTATAACCAATTTATAGATAGATTTTGCTGCATAGTCTACAGGAGTAAGTTCAATTGGTTCATCTAAAATATAATCAGGAACAACTCCTAATTTTATAAAAGATAATATTCTATTTATGAAAGCATTAGAAGATATATTTTCTTGAAAAACACCATCTTTAAAACGTGGCATAAGATTTCCCATACGTAAAATATAACCATCTAATCTTTTGCTAATTGCATCAAGAATAAGGCTTTCAGCTTCAAATTTACTATGTATATACATATTATCTAAATTTTGTCCAACATATAAACAAGATTCATCAAATTTTATAATATCTTGTTTATTTAACATTGGAAAAGAAGTGTCTAATTTTGTACCAGAAACACTTGTAGTAGATATATGATACAGCTTTTTATTAAAGCTTTTACAAAAATCTATAATATTTTTTACACTTTTTACATTTGTATTATAAAAATCATTATAATTACCATAATGAGAAACATTTGCAGCACTATTAATTACTACATCAACAGAATTAGCTAATTGTAATAAATCATCTTGATTTAAACCAAAACCAGGTTTAGTAATATCACCAGTTAAAACAAATATTTTTTTATCTATAAATTTATCATATTTATTACCAAAATAATAATTTAATTTTTGATATAATTTTGTTTTTGATGTAATTCCAGGTTCCTCTTTAATAATACAATAAATATTTCCAGGTTCTCTTTTTAAAAATTCTTGTAAAATATGTATTCCCAAAAAGCCTGTAGCACCTGTTAATAAAATACTTCTAGGATGAAATTTATTTATTCTCTTTACTTTAACAGAATTTTTTAAAATGTCTATAAAATTTTCAGATAAATTTTGTATCTTACTTAAAACATGTTTATTATCATTAGAATTAATTAATTCTTCTAATTCTGAAATAGTAGGAAAACTAAAAATATCCTGATATGTAACTTTATTTGATATTTTTAGTAATTCAATATTTAAATTCATTGCAAGTAGAGAATCTCCACCTAATTCAAAGAAGTTATCATTAATTCCAATTGGTTTTGTATTTAATAATTTTTCCCAAATATGTACTAACTGTTTTTGAATAATTGTTTTAGGTGCAACATATTTTTCCTTACTAATATTTAATATTTCTAATGGGATAGGCAATGCTTTTTTATTAATTTTTCCATTTGGAGTATATAAAAATTCATTTAATACAATATAGTAAGAAGGAACCATATATCTAGGTAACGACTTAGACAAGTACTTTCTTAAATCACTTACAATTATTCTTTTTGAAGCTGTATAATATGCAGATATAAATTCTCTATTATTAACAGTTTGTTTAACAACAACAACTTTTTTAATATTAGGAAATTTTTTAATTAAGGCTTCTATTTCATCAAGTTCAATTCTCAAACCTCTAATTTTAACCTGATTATCAATACGACCTAAGCATATTATTTTTCCGTCATCTTTATACATTCCTATATCACCAGTTTTATACATTATAGTATTTGGAATAAATGGGTTTTGTATAAATGTTTTATCTGTTAATTCTTTATTATTTAAATATCCTTTACCAACACCGTCACCAGAAATATATATTTCTCCAGAAACTCCAATTGGAACAGGTTTTAAGTTAGTATCTAAAATATAAATCTGAGTATTATCTAAAGGTTTGCCAATAGTTATTTTTTCATTATCCATTTTAGTTAATGTAGAAAACACAGTTGTTTCACTAGGACCATACCCATTATAAATAACAGGATTAGAAAGATTTTTTAAACTTTCAACCAAATCTAATGGTAATTGTTCACCGGCAAGAGTAATATATTTAAGATTTTTAAGTAAAGGAATATTTTCTATATTATTTACAAAAATTTGCATTCTTGAAGGTGTTGTTTGAATAATTTTTATATCATTTTTTTCTATCAAGTTATTTAGTAAATGAAGTGAATTTTGCTCATTTTCATTAGCGATAATTATTTTTAACCCTTTTTGTAAAGAGATAAGAGTTTCAAAAATGAATATATCAAAACTTACAGTTGTTATGGAAACTATAGTTTTATAATCCTCGTTTTTTAGATACTCAATATAATTATTACAATAGTTTGTAAGATTAGACAAAGATTTATGTTTTAACATAACACCTTTTGGCTTACCTGTTGAACCAGATGTAAAAATAACATAACTTAAATCACCTGGTTTATTAATATTTTTTAAATTATCTTTCTGTTGTTCATAAATAATTTTGTTATTTAAATCAACTAATAAAGTATTTTTAAAATCTACTCTGTTTTTAAGATGTTCTTGAGTTAAAAGCAAAATAGCATTACTATTATCTAACATATAATCTATTCTATCTTTAGGAAAAGTAGGGTCAATTGGAAAATATGCTCCACCAGATTTTAGAACAGCTAAAATAGATATAATCATTTCAAGAGAACGATTAACCATAATTCCAACTAAATCATTTCTTTTTACTTTTTTAATATTTCTTAAATAATAAGCTAAACTATTTGCTTTTTCATTTAATTGTTTATAAGTTAGTTTTTTATCATTAAAAACAATAGCTATATTGTTTGGAGTTCTTTTAACTTGTTCTTCAAATAATGTAGATAATGTTTTATTATTATCATAAACTACTTCTGTATTATTAAATTCATATAATATTTTGTTTAATTCATCATTTGATAATAAATCAATATTTAAGATTTTTGTATCTATATTATCTAAAATACTATTTAAAATATTTAAATAATGAATTGATAAATTTTTAATAAATTGTTCTTCAAATAATTTTGTTGCATACTCAAAAGAAATTTTAATTTCTTTACCAATTGGAATAGCCTCTAATGATAAATCAAATTTTGCAATATTTGAATCTGGAATATAGTATTCAGAATTTACATTTTGAATTTTTATATTTGGAAAACCATTATTTTGATATGTAAACATAGTATCAAATAAAGGTTGTCTACTAATATCTCTTTTAATATTTAATTTATTTACTAATTCATCAAATGGGTAAGATTGATTTTTATAAGCTAAAAACAAACTTTCTTTTATTTTTAAAATAAAATCTTTAAAAGACAAATTGTTATCTACCTTATTTCTTAAAGCTAAGGTATTTGCAAACATTCCAATTAAAGGAGTATTTCCAACTAAATCTCTGTTAATTATAGGTGAACCAATAATAATATCATCTTGCTTTGTATATTTGGAAAGCAATATATAATAACAAGATAGAAGTATCATATATGGTGTAACACCAAGTTCCTTAGCTAGTTGGTTAATTTTTGTAGTTTGATTAGAGTCTATAACAGTATATACTTTTTTTCCTTCAAAACTTTGAACGGCAGGTCTAGGGAAACTTGTAGGCATATTTAAAATAGGTATTTCACCTTTAAATTGATCAAGCCAATAATCTTCTTCATCTCTTAATTTACCTGAATTTATTAATTTTTTTTCATATGTTGAAAAATCTTTATATGTAATATTAATATTTGATAAAGTCTTATCATTATATAATTTACACAATTCATTTATAAAAATAGTCATAGATGTACCATCAGATATAATATGATGAATATCAAAAAATAGTACATGTTTTCCATTTGTAAATGTAACAAATTGTGTTCTAAATAAAGGAGCTTTATTTAAATTAAAAGGTTTTACAAATTTTTTAAACAAATTATCAATATCATCAAAATTAGCATTTTCTATTACATCTAATCTATAATCAATAGTATCTAAAATTTTTTGTACGAGATGTTCATCAATTATTTCAAAATAAGTTCTAAAAGATTCGTGTCTATTAACCAAAGTTTTCAAGCAATTTTCTAATTTTGACTTATCAATTTCTCCATCTAATATAATACCACCAGGCGCATTATAAAGAATAGATTTGTTTCCAGCAACTTGACTAGAAAAATAAATCCTTTTTTGAGCATAAGAAACATCGTAAGAATCCTTCTTTGCAACAATAGTTATTACATTTTTTTCAATATTATTAGAATTTTTATTTTTCGCAATAATATCTGATAAATCTTGTATTGTAGGATATGCTAAAATATCTTTTACTAGAACTTGCACATTAAATTCTTCTTGAATATGAACACCTAAATTAATAGCAAATAATGAATCTCCTCCAAGTTCAAAGAAATTATCATCAATACTAATATTATTAATATTTAGAAGTTTTTTTAACAAATCTAATAATTTAGAATCTATATCATTCCTTGGTAAAATAATATCTTTTCTATCTATATATTCTGGATCAGGTAGATTTTTCTTATCAATCTTTCCATTAGAAGTATGAGGCAATTTATCCATTTGTATAAAATAATTTGGTACCATATATCTTGGTAATACTTTTTCTAAATATTTTCTTATTTTAGAAGAATCTACTTTATCATCTGCTACATAATAAGCACATAAATATTTATTAAAGTTCATATTTTCTTTTACTATAACTACACATGAATTAATATATTGCAAACTATTTATTTTATTCTCAATTTCTTCAAGCTCAATTCTTAAACCTCTAATTTTAATTTGATTATCTAAACGACCAATATATTCAATTTCTCCAGTTGAATTAAATCTGCCTAAATCACCAGTTTTATATATAAATCCATCTCCAAATGGATTTTTTATAAAGTTTAAATTTGTAGCTTTTTTATTATTTAAATAACCGCTTGCAACACCTTTTCCTGCTATACAAATCTCACCGATAACTCCAACAGGTAATAAATTCATATTTTTATCACAAATATATGACATAACATTAGCAATAGGTTTTCCAATTGTAATATTATCGCTTAAAGTAAGCAATTTTAAAGTACAGCAAGCTGTTATTTCCGTAGGTCCATATCCGTTATATATTTTAGCATTTGTTTCAGCTAATAATTTTTTATAAAAACTAACAGATATACTCTCTCCACCAATTACAAAACCTTTAATATTTTTTAAATAATCTTTGCCAAGTAGTAATTTAATAATAGAAGGAGTACTTACTAAAAATTCAACATTATGTTTTTTTATTATTTTACCAATTTCAATTGGATTTTTTTGTTCATTATCATTTGTTAATACAAATGTATTTCCAAATAAAATGCAATTATATAAGGTAAAAACGAACATGTCAAAAGACACACTAGCTAAACCTAAAAAACTTTTATATTTAGAAATATTAATAGCTTTATCAAATGCTAAAACTAAATTTGCAAAGCCATGTTTATGTAATACTACACCTTTAGGATTTCCTGTAGATCCTGATGTATATATAATACACAAATTATCGGTATATTTTTTTGTATGTAAATTATTAATATCAAACTTAGAAAAATTAAAATTATCAATATTAATTGACGTTTTTATGTTTATTAAATCATTTGTTAAATTATTTAAAATACAATACTTTGCCGAACAATCGTTAACAATATAATTGATACGTTCTTTTGGTAAATCATGGTCTATTAAAACATAAGATGCACCAGACTTTATTACAGCAAAAATTGAAACGATAAGTTCAATAGAACGATTTAAACAGATACAAACAACATCATCAGTTTTTACACCGTTAGTTAGCAAATAATTGGCTAAACTATTTGCTTTTTCATTTAAATGTTTATAAGTTATTTTTTGATCCTCAAAAATAACAGCAATATTATTAGGATATTTCTTAACATTTTCCTCAAATAAATTTAAAAAAGTTTTCTCTTTTGAAAAATTATAGGATGTATTATTAAACTTATTTATAATAATATCTTTCTCTTCTAAAGTAGTGATTTCAATATTATCTAAGCTTACATTAGGAGTGCTAATTACTTGTTCAATCATATATAAAATTCTATTATGAATATTAGAGATATCTTCTTCATTATATTTACAAGTTTTATAATCGTATTCAATTAAAAGAGAACCTGTATTATTATTATCGTGAAAATGAATATTTAAGCTATTACTAATATATGGGGTCATATACCAAGTACTATCATATTTTATAGAAGAACTAGAATCAGTAGCCTTAGTTACTTGATAAGACAAAGTTATATCGTATAAATTAGGAATATCTTTATTACTTTTTCTTAAGTCATCTAAAATATATTTATAGTCATATTTTTGATGTTTAAGCATAGCTAAACTATTTGTAGCAATATCTTGTATAAAATCCATAAAACTAGGGTTGTTTTCAGTATTTATCTTTAATAAAGAAGTACTAATAAACATACCAGAAGTAAGTCTTTGAGCATGGTTTGATCTATTTAAAATAGGAGTACCCAAAGAAAAGTTATTAGCATTATTGATTTTTCCAATGTAAATACTATAAATAGAAATTAAAAAATTATATACAGAGATTTTATTTTCTTTACAAAAATCAGTTATTTTTGTAAAGAATGGTTTATCAAAAGTAAACTCTAATCTATTAGCATTAATAGAATTAGTATCATCTTTAAAAGAAGGAATTGTTGCAAATTCTGGTAAATCAGAATATAAGTCATTCCAATATTTTTTATCTTTTTCAAATCTAATGCTAGAAAGATACTCCTTTTCAGATTCTATAAAATTACTATAAGACAATTCTTTTAAAGGGATATTTTCAGAATTTTTTAATTTAGAATAATTAGACAAAACCTCTGTACCAACAATACCAAAAGTTGCAGCATCAGAAATAATATGGTGAGCATTAATAATAAACCCACCAAAACCATTTGGCAATTTATAAAGTTTAAAATCAAATAATTTTGATTCAAGAATTTCAAAAGGTTGTTTTACAAATTTATTAGAAAAATCTTTAAGAGCGTCAACATTTTGAAAGTTAATAGTTTCAAAATCATATGTTTTATTATCAATAAAATATTGATAAGGAACTCCATTAATTAATTTAATTCTTAATCTAAAACTATCATTATTTTCTATAAATTTGTTTATAGCTTTTGCAAGTATAGGTAAATCAACATTTTCTTTAATTAGAACACTTCCACAAATATTATTAATAGGAGTACCTTTATAATATTGTTCCATATTCCAAATATTCTTTTGTGGGATTGTTAAATTAAATACATCCTTTTTCATATTAGTTAAACGCTTTCTTTACTTAAAATATTTAGTCAAATTATATCCTTAAATGTATAAAAATGTCAATAGGAAAATGTCCATTTGGGACAGATGCATAATTTTGATAAAAGCTAACTTGACAAGTATAGAAAAATAGTGTATTATAGATAAAAATATTTTAAAGGAAGAGATTATAAATGAAAAATGTTTTAGTTAATAAAGTGCATCATCATTTTAAATCTTGTGTCTAATATAAAGGGCACAAGTTAATTTGGTGTGCCTATATAAAAATGTAAATATAAAGAAAACATAAAAAATATATAGGTAAATAATATAAAATAAATATATTGTTTATCTATTTTTTTATTGTATAATTAGGGAGGTGAATTATATAAAAAATAATTTTTATGAAAAACCATTTGAAGTTAAATCAAAGATAAACTTTTCAGAAGGAAAAGTAGAAAAAAATATAATTGTAGTAGATATTAAATCGGATGAAAAATTAAATTAAATAAAAGGGGAGGAATTTATATGAATAAAAAATTAAAGCCAAAAACACTACCAGGATTTATGGAATTATTACCAAATGAACAAATATTATTTAATAAGATGAAAGAGACAATACAAAAAACATATGAGGAATATGGATTTTTGCCACTAGACACACCAATTATTGAAGATGCTAATATTTTGCTTGCAAAAGCAGGTGGAGAAACAGAAAAACAAATATATAAATTTGAAAAAGGAGAGAATGATTTAGCTCTAAGATTTGATTTAACAGTGCCATTAGCCAAATATGTAACAGAATATTATGATAAGTTAAGTTTTCCATTTAAAAGATATCAAATAGGTAAAGTGTATAGAGGAGAAAAACCACAAAGAGGTAGATATAGGGAGTTTTATCAATGTGATATAGATATAATTGGAGATGGAAAATTATCTATAATAAATGATGCTGAAATGCCAGTGGTAATATATAATACATTTAAAAATTTAGGTTTTGATGATTTTACAATTAGCATAAATAATAGAAAGCTATTCAACGGACTTTTTGAAAATTTAGAATTAAAAAGAGAATCTGCTGAAATTTTAAGAGTGATAGATAAAATAGATAAAATTGGATCAAAAGAAGTAAGAAAAGAATTATTGAATAATATTGAAGAAAATAAAGTTGAAACTATTATGAAATTCATTTCTATTGATGGAACTGATGACAACAAAGTTGAAGAATTAGAAAGTTTGAATATAAAGAACGAAACTTTCCAACAAGGGTTACAAGAATTAAAACAACTTATTAAGTTTATAAGAATTTTTGGAGTACCAGAAGATAATTTTAAAATTGATTTAACAATAGCAAGGGGATTAGATTATTATACAGGAACAGTTTATGAAACATTTTTAAATAAATATAAAAATTTAGGAAGTGTATGTTCTGGTGGAAGGTATGATAATTTAACAGAATATTATACTGATAGGAAAATGCCAGGAGTTGGTATTTCAATCGGTTTATCCAGATTATTTTTTCAATTAACTGATAATAATATAATATCTGCAGAAAATGAAGCAATATCTGATGTATTAATTATTTCAATGGCATATGAATATGAAATGTGTATTAAAGTTGCTAAAGAATTAAGAGAAAATGGTATAAATACACAAATAAATTTAGAAGAACAAAAAATAGGAAAAAAATTCAAATATGCAGATAATTTAAATATTAAATATGTAATAGTTATAGGAGAAGATGAAATAAAGAATAATGTTATTTCTTTAAAAAATATGATTACAGGACAACAAGAAACAATGAAATTAGAAAAAGCAATAAAGGAAATAAAATGTTTAAAAAAATAAAATAAGGCAACAATATTTTAGAGGTGGTTTTTTTGAAAAGAAAAAGGAAAATGAAACCAGGCAAAAAAATTTTGATCTCATTTATTGTTGCTTTATTTTTTTTGATTTTAGGTATTTATCTATATGGTACATATCAAAATATAGATATAAGTGGAACTAATTATAAAGCTGAAAAAGTACAATCCACAGAAAGTTTACAAGCTGTGGAAAAAATTGAAGAAAATAGCAAAAATATAACAGATATTTTAGAAGAAACAACAAAAAAAGTTGTAGGAATTTCAAAATTAAAAGAAACAGGAAATACAATACTTTCTAAAAATACAGAAAGTGAATTAGGATTAGGAACAGGATTTATAGTTACATCAGACGGATATATAGTAAGTAATGAACATGTAACAGGAGAAAAGTTTAGTAAATGCTATGTAACGTTAGAAAATGGAAATAATTATGATGGAACAGTAGTATGGGGTGATAAGGATTTAGATCTATCAATTATAAAAATAAAAGGAAAAGATCTGCCTTTTGTTAATTTAGGCAATTCATCAAATATAAAAATTGGAGAAACTGTATATGCAATTGGAAACCCTATAGGCTTTGAATTTAGAAGAACAGTAACTTCTGGAATTATAAGTGCTAAAAATAGAACAATAAAACTAGAAGAAGCGGAGAAACAATCATATATGACAAATTTAATACAAACAGATGCGACAATAAACCCAGGAAATAGTGGAGGACCATTAATATATCCAAATGGTGAAATAATAGGAATAAATACAGTCAAAATAACATCTGCTGAAGGAATAGGTTTTGCAATTCCAATAAATATTATAAAACCGATAATAGAAAGTTTTAAACAAACAGGAAGTTTTGAGGAAGCGAACATTGGAATATATGCGTATGATAAAGAAGTAATACCATATTTAAATAAAGAAATATCAAGTAATTTTAATAAAGGAATATATGTAGCACAAATTACAAAAGATGGATCAGCTGATAATACAGAACTAAAAGAAGAGGATATAATAACAAGTATTGATAGTATAGAACTAAATACTATGAATGACTTAAGGGAATATATTTATACAAAGAAACCTGGTGATGAAGTTACATTGCAAATTACAAGAGGAAAAATAAAAAAAGAAATAAAATTGGTTTTAGGAGGAACTTAAATTTTCGACCAAAACAAACCTGTCCCCATTGGTCGAAAATTATTCTAAACCACTTTCCATAAATTCTTGCTTTCTACTATAATCTTTAGTTTCTTTATCAGACATATAAACTTCTGAACGATTTTTTTTCAAAAATTCAATTATATTATAAACATCAATCCAAATTTCATTAGGACTATCAAACTGAGACTCATCAAAAATAAGCTCCATACCAAAATGAAGATGTGGAACATTAATATTATTCACATTTTCTTTAATACTATAGCCTGTCATACCAAGGTAACCAATAACATCACCTGCAGTAACTGTAGAACCTTCTTTCAAGTCTTGTATATAAGGATGGTTTTTACGCAAATGTGCATAATAGTAATACCTCTTATTATCTAAACTCCTAATACCAATTCTCCAACCGCCATACTGATTCCAACCAATGTGTTGTACTACACCTGATTCTACAGCAATTACTGGAGTGCCAATACTTCCCATTAAGTCATTCCCTAAATGAGTTCTTTTAAAACCATAAGACCTACTATTTCCAAAATCATCATAATGACTAAAAGAATAGTTTTTAGCAATAGGAAGAAAAGCTTTAATACCATATTGTTCTTCAAAATTAGGTCCAACAGAATAATAGCCAATAAAATTGCCTAAAATAGCAAAATAGCTTTCAAAATAATAATCATAAAATTTTAAGTTTTTAGTTAAATTTTCAATAGTTTCTCCACTTTTAAGCTTTTCAACTAAAGTGTTCAAGTCAGCTTTTTTAAATCTTTTAAAATTACCACCATTCTTGCAAGCAAGATATGCTAGAAGCTCAATCCAGTTATATTTTATATCTTCATTATTTTTATGAGAATCAATATCTAATCTAGAAGTTAAATTTAGAGCCTCATAAGTAACATTAAAATCGACCCATTTTATATAATCTGTATTTTTTTTACAATTTTGTTCTTCTGCAAAAGAATAAAAAATGTATAATGAACAAGCAAGAAAAATAACAATGGTAAAAATAATTATTAATTTTTTATTTATTTTAAAAGACCTTATAAACATAAAATGCACCTCTATAAAATAGTATTTTCAAATATATAAAAATATGATATAATAATTAAATATATTAAATATTAAATAAAACTATATAGATATAAAAATTAATAATCCTTTGGTGTCGCAATCTCCATAATAAAACCAAGTATGTCGATTGCTCCAAATCGCACTCAGCTAAAGCTTCGTTTGGTCGCTTACGCAGGATTAATAATTTTTATATCTATATAGTTTCAGGATAATTAATGAATTTTTTATATAGGAGGAATAATGAAAAAGATATTTAATAGATTTTATTTAGATAAAGAAAAAGATATAATTGTTAATTTATATAAACTTAAAGAAGATGAATTAGAATACATATTAGAAACTCCAAATCATAATACAGGAAACCTTATTACGAATTTAGCAAAAATATGCAAACTTAAAACTGAAAAAGATAAAAAAGATATGAAAATAATTAGGGGTACAATTCCTGCTAGTCTTAATGGAGATAATGAAATTGTTTATATTTTCAGACTTGGAGGATATAAAATTGCAAATATTTATGAAGATGGAGGAATATCAATAAAAGCAAAAATTCCTGCAATTTCAAAAACCCTTATGTCTCAAACAAAAAATTATAAACTTCCAATAGAAAAAACAATTGTAAAATCTTATATATTAAAAAAATCAAAATTCAGAACAGACTTACATACACATATGAATGCAAATCTTACGCCAGATATTTTAATAGCTTTAGGAATTTCAAGGCAAATTCAATATCCACTTTATTATATAAAAAAATTAAAATTAAAATTAACAGATAAGCAAAAAGAAATGCTTACAAAACAAAGAGAAAAAGTTGAAGAAAAGTATAAAGATTCTCCACTTAAAGGAAAATATAAAACAAGAAAAATTGATGATAATATATTTATAAATTTTGCTGATTTAATTTTAAATAATATAGAAAATGCAGAATACAATATAGCAAAAATAAGAAATAGTTTAGCAATATTAAAAGATGGACAAGCAGTTTTTACAAACTTAGAAAAGGTATATTTATATAGATATGTGTTTACAAAAGGAAAAGAATCTAAGAAAAAAATAGAGTTAAAAAATGTAGATAAAATACCAGAAAAAGACATAAAAGGATATGTAAAACAAATAATAAAAGACCATAAAAAGGGTGGCAAATATGAAAACAATACATTGAGACAAGACAAACTTTTGTGGGTTGCAAGGGAGTATAAAAGGCAAGGTATAGATTATGTAGAAATAGCAGATACCGAACTGGTAAAAATAGGAGAGCCAGCTGCACATTATTTAGAAGAAATTCATAATATTATGCCAAAAATTGAAAAAGAAACAGGAGTAAAAATCAGATTTTTAGCTGCAATAAGAAGGATTCCATTAACAATTATAAAAGACAAAGAAACAAGCAATTCATATTTAAGAGAAAATTTAGATACGATAAAAGCAGTTGCCAAAAGTCCTTATGTTGTGGGAAGTGATTTTATAGGAGAAGAGATAAATGATATAGCAGAATTAAAGCCAGTTATAGAAGAACTTGTTCAATTTGCAATAAAAGAAGATAATGGATTTACAATAAGAATTCATGCCGGAGAAAATGATAGTTTGAAAGATAATGTTGCAAGAGCAGTAAAAATTGTTATGGAAGCAACACCTAAAGGAGAAAAAATGCCACAAATAAGAATAGGGCATGGACTTTATACACCAGATTTAAATTCTGAAAAAGGAATAGAATTATTAAAACTATTAAAAAAATCAGGAGCAGTAGTAGAGTTTCAATTAACTTCTAATGTTAGATTAAATAATTTAAACATGTTAGAAAATCATCCTATAAAAAAATACTTAAGTAAGGGTATTAAATGTGTCCAAGGAACAGATGGATGTGGGCTTTATGGATCAGACACTATAGACGAACAATTAGCTTTATATAATTTATTAGATTTAAAGGATAAAGAATTTGAAAAAATGAAGGAAGTAGAAAATGAAATAATTTCTTTAAGTGAAAAGAATTTTGAATTAAAATCAGCTCAATTAAAGAAATTGCTAAAAGGTAAGAGTATAAGAGAATTAATTTTAGAATTAGAAGCAGAAAATACACAAATAAGCAGTAAAAATAAAATAAAACTTAGATTAAACAAAAATATAGGTGCAGAAAAGGAATTAAAAGAAAAAATAAAAGAATTACCAGAAAGAAAAACACCAATTATAATAGCAGGAGGAAGCTTTAATGCAGAAGAAAGGCAAACAGTTATTACAGAAGATGGAATAAAAATTATAAAAAAATTATTAAAAAAGGTTAATCCAAATAAAGCATATTTTGTAATACGGACATAAAGTTGAAGGTTATGAAAAAGCAATTTTAGATTTAGAAAAAGAACTAAAAAAAGAATTTGATATATATGCAATCATACCTAAAATGATATCTGAAAAAGTAAAAACAAATTTATTACAAAAAGAAATAACAGGTGTTAGAATATCAACAGAAAGCGAAGGATTAGGAATCTACAAAAGTTTTAATTATGAAATATTTGAAAGAAGAGAATCAATAGTGATTGCGTTAGACCGGAAATTCTGCAGTATCTAACTTGGTTCAAGAAGCTAAAAATGGAAAAGGAAAAGCAAAAATTTATATAAATGAAGAAATTCCTGTACTTAAAGAAAAAGCATTATCGCTTGGCGGATATGTAATTCCATTTAATATGAAACAACAAATAGTTTCAAAAATTGAATATGATAATCCAGAAATAATATAAAAGAAAGACCAGCCCAAATTTAGGCTGGTCTTTGATGTCAAGGGATTTGAGCAACAATCATATATTTGGTTTCTTTGGGTTTTTGAGGTTTTTTGGATTTTTTAACAAGTTTTGTTGTAAAACCCTTTTTTTGTAATATTCTTCTGATACATTCTGCATCAAAAAAACCAACCCCTTCTGAATCAAAACCATTAAAAGTTATGATTCTTTTGTTACTCCCTTTTTTCATATTGCAGTTCCTCCTGTATTAAATTTATAGATACTTTAATTATACCATATTTTACCCTAAAATTCAAGAAAACAGGGATTAGGGGACATCCTTTCCTTCACCACTTTTGGGGATTTTGGGACACCCCTTGATTATTTGGCACTACTCCTCTTGGGATATGGTGTCATTCTTTTTTTATTTATGATTGATTGGAGCGAAAATTAGAAATTGTTAATTATTAGAATGAGGAATGTTCAGGGCAAACTGTATTTATATTATTTATCGCTTCATTACTCGGTTTCATACATAAAATAAGAATCTCTATAACTATTTTATGGCACCCTTTCACTTAGTCCTCACAGCGAAGCTGTTCGACGCGAACATTTTCCATAAAATAGTTTAAGAGATTCTAATTTTATTCCAGTCACATTCGTAATTTCACTCTAAATAATATAAATACAGTTTGAACATGAAAGCGGCACATTCTAATAATTTACAAATTCTTTTTGAGAGAAATGAACGATTAAATAAAAAAAGAATGACACCATATCCCAAGAGGAGTAGTGCCAAATAATCAAGGGGTGTCCCAAAATCCCCAAAAGTGGTGAAGGAAAGGACGTCCCCTAATCCCTGTTGATAATTTTTAAAAAATTTGATATACTAAGAAAAAAATTAAAAGAGAGGTAAGTTATATGGAAAAATCCAAAGTTTTTTTTACAAAAGAGCTAACACCAGAAAGTGTTTTAAAAATGTTTAAGGCATTAAACAAAGAATTACCAGGAAAAGTTGCTGTTAAAGTTCATTCTGGTGAAGAAGGAAATCAAAATTATCTTAGACCAGAGTTTATGAAACCTATGGTTGAATATGTAAATGGAACTATTGTTGAATGTAACACAGCTTATGCAGGAGAAAGAAACACGAGTGAAAAACATTTAAAAACAATAGAAAATCATGGATGGAATAAATATTTTACAGTAGATTTAATGGATGAAACAGGGCCAGATATTACTGTTCCAATTCCAAATGGAAAAGTTTTAAAAGAAGATTTCTTAGGAAAAAACATAGAAAATTATGATTCAATGCTTGTTTTATCTCATTTTAAAGGACATCCTATGGGAGGCTATGGAGGAGCTTTAAAACAACTTTCAATAGGTTGTGCATCAAGTGAAGGAAAAGCGTGGATACATTCAGCAGGTAAAACTAAAGATCAATATACTGTTTGGGGAGATTTACCAGAACAAGATAAATTTTTAGAATCTATGGCAGATGCAGCGTCAGCTGTTGTAGATTATTTTAAAGGAAATATGGCATTTATAAACATTATGGCAAATATGAGTGTAGATTGTGATTGTTGTGCAGAAGCAGAAGATCCTTGCATGCAAGATATAGGAATTTTAGCTTCATTAGATCCTGTTGCAATTGACCAAGCTTGTATAAATTTAGTAAATAAATCTAATGATCCAGGTAAAGAGCACTTTTTAGAAAGAGTTAATTCAAGACATGGAACACACACAATAGATGCAGCAGCAGATTTAGGATTCGGAACTAAAGAATATGAATTAATAAATATAGATTAAAGGAAGAAAAGATGGAAATATTTTATGGATTATTAATCCCATTTTTAGGAACAACACTAGGTAGCGGCACAGTATTTTTAATGAAAAATAAAATAAACAAAAAAGTAGAAAAAATGTTATTAGGATTTGCATCAGGTGTTATGGTAGCAGCCTCTGTCTGGTCATTACTTATACCTTCAATAGATATAGTAGAAAACAAAAGTAGTGTACCATGGTTACCTGCAGTTATTGGATTTTTATTTGGTATACTGTTTTTATTAATTTTAGATAGTTTAATACCACACTTACATTTAGAAAGCGACAAACCAGAAGGGCTAAGAAGCAAAATGCAAAAAACAACAATGATGGTTCTAGCAGTAACACTTCACAACATACCAGAAGGTATGGCAGTAGGTGTAACACTTGCAGGAGCATTAACACAAAACTCTGGAATAACAATGGCAGGAGCACTTGCATTAGCTTTAGGAATTGCAATACAAAACTTTCCAGAAGGGGCAATAATATCAATGCCACTTAAAAGCGAGGGAGTATCGAAAGGAAAGGCATTTGTATATGGGACATTATCTGGAATAGTAGAACCAATTGGAGCATTAGTAACACTAGCTCTTACAAATACGGTTCAAACAGTATTGCCATATTTTTTATCATTTGCAGCAGGTGCGATGATTTATGTTGTAGTAGAAGAACTAATACCAGAATCTCAAATTGGAAAACATTCAAATATTGG
>CAZBMU010000014.1:2974-21720 GCA_964493175.1 uncultured Clostridium sp. | reverse complement strand
AATGTTGATATTTGGTATTCTTTTGCTAAATACTCTATATCTTGAGCTGCTATTTCTATTTTTAAATTTTCTAATTTTTTTCTATTTTCTTCTATTAACTCTTCTGCAACTTCTTGTTTTTCTATTCCAGTTTTATATTGTTCATTTAACCAATCTGCTATATCTCCATATTGTATTTTATTATTATCTAAATAGAATTCAATGCTTGAATCTTTACTTATATTTGTTTTAAATTCGAAATAATGTGGTAATTCTGTTTGTAATATAAACATAGCTTTCAATAATTTATAAAACGTTTGTGCTTCCTCTTTACTTTTTAATTCAACCTTATAATAACTTTTAATTTTTTGAAAAACTTCTGTTTCTCCAATAATATAAATGCTTAAATTATCTTTTTTGTCATATACTTCGTAAATTGATGGCCAATCTTTAGTAAATAACCATAAATAATTTTCTATATCTTCATATTCTGACTTTTGTAAAAATCCATTACTATATTCTGCATTTCTAATTGGTACAAATATTTTAGAAGATCTCCCTTTTTCTAGTTGTTTTTTTAATAAATAAAAAAAAGTTGAGTAATCTGAGTCTTCTGTTGGAACAAGCATAAAATAATTATCAGTATTATACGAATAATATATTTGCCACAAATAATTATTTTCATATTTTATTTTAAAAGGTATTTTTTTATTTAATTTTTCTTGTTCTTCTGCAATTTTTTCAATATCTTCTATTTTTATTTGATTTAACATATTTAGAAATGTTGTATGGTTAATAATATTTTTTTCTTTTTTATTGTCTAAATAATCTGATAATGGCTTAGCTTTTTTATACTTTTCCTCAATATCGTCTAATCTATTTGTTGGAGATAATAATATTTTTATATCTTTTACTGATAAATATTTATATTGCCTATATTGTTTATTATCATAAGTTTTTGTCGCTCTAAATTCCAAGGAAGTTTGTTTTTTTAATTCTTTTGGAATATTATCTAAATCTAAACCTAAATATTCTAATTTTTCTTCCATACTTATATTTGTAGATTTCTTAGGCAAAGTAGCTGCTCCTTCCTATTTTATTATTTCATAGAAATTTTTAAATTCATATCCTTTCTCTTTAAGTAATTCTATTATTTGTGGTAAACTATCAGCTGTAACAATTTTAGCTGGTGCATCATGCATTAATACCACTATACTATTTTTGTTTTCTGATGTTTCATTTATCCTTTGTAATTCAAATTCAACAGAAAGTTCATTAGTTTCTGCATCTCCTGATAAGCAATTCCAATCAACTGATAAAATATCATTTTGACTAAGTAATTCTTTAGCTTGATTTTTAATATCTGCATATTTTCCACCCGGTAATCCACCAGGATATCTAAATAAATGAGCATTATATTCATTCGTTCCTATTGCTTGTCTAATTTTATCCATACATACATTATATTCATCTAAAACTGCTTGTGGTGATGAATAAATCCTTGAATATACATGAGAATAACCATGACTTGCAACAAAATGACCTTCATCATATATTCTCTTTACCATTTCTGGTCTTTGCTCAACCATTGAACCTAAAACAAAAAATGTTGCTTTTACATTTTTTTCTTTTAGTGTATCTAATATTTTAGGTGTAACAGATGATGGTCCATCATCAAATGTTAAAAATGCTCTTTTAGTTTCAGAGTTATAGATATTTTCAATATTTTTTCTACCGTTCATCAGTTAATTTTGGTAATTTAGCTAATCTTTGTTCTTCAGCTTTTCTTAATTGTTCTTGTTTTTTTTCTTCTTCTTCTTTTTTTTGTTGTTCTAAAGCTTGAAGTTGTAATTCATATTGCTTATAAACTTTATATTCTTTTATTGTTTTATTTATATTATTTCTTATTATAATAGCGCATATGAGTGCCATAATAATTATTATTACAATAAATATCTTTTGTTTATCTATTTTTGCTTTTGTATCAAATTTATAGATATCTATTTGATTATTATCCCCCATATTTTCGCTTCCTTTATTTCTCCATTTATTTTTTCGACAATATTATACAACATTTTTTTTTAATTGCCAAGACTATTATTGTTTCATGCTATTTTTTATATATTCTATTTCTTCTTCTACATTTAATCTCATAAAAATTGGTTCCCCTTTTTTTATTACTTTTATGTCTTGAAGTTTATTAAATTCATTTATTAATTTCCATGTTTTTAATTCCGATTTTTCTATTCCTAATTGTCTGAAAATGTTTTCTGCAGTATCATTCATAAAAGGTTTAATTAATATTGCTATTTTTCTAAGATTTTCAGTTAAATGATATATGCAAGATTTAAGCTTTTCTTTATCTTCTTCATCTTTAGCCAATACCCATGGCATTGTTTCATCTATATATTTATTAGTTCTTGAAATTAAAGCCCATATTTCTTGTAAGCTGTTTGATATTTCATATTCTTTCATTTTTTCTTCAAAACTTTTAATTTGATTATTCGTATATTTTTCAAATTCTTTATCTACATCATTTGGTGTTCCATTATAATTTGGAACATTCCCTTCAAAGTATTTGTTTATCATTGATACAGTTCTATTTAAAAGATTACTTAAATCATTACATAAATCAAAATTATATCTTTCGACAAATTCCTCTGGAGTAAATAGTCCATCTTGTGATACTGGAACTTGTTTTAATAAAAAATATTTTGTTGCATCTAAACCATATCTATCAATTAATATTTCAGGATAAATAACATTTCCTTTTGATTTTGACATTTTCCCATCTTTCATCATAATCCAATTATGAACTAATATAGTTTTTGGTAATGGTAGATTTAATGCCATTAAAAATATTGGCCAATATATTAAATGAAATCTTCCAATATCTTTACCAACAACATGTAAATCTGCTGGCCAATACTTTTTAAATTTAGAATCATCTGAAGATAAATATCCTAAAGCTGTTATATAATTTGTTAAAGCATCAACCCATACATAAATAACATGTTTAGGATCTTTTAAAACCTTTATTCCCCAATCAAATGTTGTTCTAGTAACACATAAATCTTCTAGTCCAGGTTTAATAAAATTATTTATCATTTCATTTTTTCTATAAGCTGGTTTTATAAAATCTGGATGTTCCTCATAATATTTTAAAAGTTTATCAGCATATTTTTTCATATTAAAGAAATATGCCTCTTCTTTCATAAGCTTTACATCTCTACCACAATCTGGACATTTTCCATCTATTAATTGTGTTTCTGTAAAATAAGTCTCACAAGGTATACAATACCATCCTTCATATTCACCTTTATAAATATCACCTTGTTCCATAAATATATCAAATATTTTTTGAACAATTTTTTCATGTCTTTCGTCAGTTGTTCTAATAAAATCATTATATTGAATATCCATTTTTGCCCATAAATCTTTAGCCATTTTAGCCATTTCATCTACATATACTTTTGGACTTTTACCTTCTTCTTTTGCTTTTTCTTGAATTTTCTGGCCATGTTCATCAGCTCCTGTTAAAAAATATGTGTCTTCTCCTTTTAAATCATGATATCTTTTTACACTATCTGCTAAAACTTCCGTATAAGCAGTTCCTATATGAAATCTTCCACTTGGGTAATAAATTGGGGTTGTTATATAAAACTTTTCGCTCATATTTATCCTCTCCTTTTTCAACCAATGGGGACGGACCTTTTGGTTGATTTAATTTTTCTTAAAAAATTTAAATATTTCAACTATTACAATTGGTGCTATTACTAAGCATGTTAATTCTATTATATTTTCTGTTGGTAATATCGGAATACTAAATATATTTCTTAATGTTGGTATAGCTAATATTACAAATATCAATAATGCTGAAATTGCAATTGCACCTATTAATTTTAAATTATCAAAAACTTTAGTTTTAAATATTGATTTTTTATTATTTCTTACATTAAACACATGTACTAGTTCTGAAAGAGCCAAAGTAATAAATGCCATTGTTCTACCAACTTCTATTTTTGATTGATCTAATGTTAATCCATTTATTGCTTGTTTTGTTGTTCCTAATCCTATAATAAATGCAAAAAGCGTTAATAATCCAATCATTATCCCTTGATATACCACTCTCCAAGTCATTTCTTTTGTAAATATTCCTTGTGTTGATTTTATTGGTTTTCTGTTCATTATATCTTCATTTGCAGGGTCAAATGCTAGTGCTAATGCCGGTAATGAGTCTGTTACTAAATTTATCCATAAAATATGTATTGGTAATAATATTTCAAGATGTGTTATATCTGTTATTCCAAACCATTTTGCAAATAGTGGTGTTAACAATGTTGCTAAAAACAATACTACTACTTCTCCCACATTACTTGATAATAAAAATTGTATTGCTTTTAGTATATTATCGTAAATTCTTCTTCCTTCTTCTACTGCTGATACAATTGTTGCAAAATTATCATCTGTTAATATAACATCTGCTGCTTCTTTTGCAACATCTGTTCCAACAATTCCCATTGCACAACCTATATCTGCAGTTTTTAGTGCTGGACTGTCATTTACTCCATCTCCAGTCATTGCTACAACTTCACCATTTTTTTGCCATGCTTTTACTATTCTAACTTTATGTTCAGGAGATACTCTTGCATATACAGAATATTTTCTTACATTTTTTTCTAACTCTTCATCTGACATTTGTTCTAATTCAATACCCGTTATTGCTTCTTCTTCATTTTCTAATATTCCTAATTTTTTTGCAATTGCTGTTGCAGTTATTTTGTGATCACCTGTAATCATAACTGTTTTTATTCCTGCTGTTTTACATTTTTCTACTGCTTTTTTAGCTTCTTCTCTAGCTGGGTCTATCATACCTACCATACCAATAAATATTAAGTCTTTTTCAATACTTTCCATTTCCTTACTGCTTGGTACATGGTCAATTTCTTTATAGCTACATCCTAACACTCTTAAAGCCTCTTTTGCCATTTTTTCATTTTCTTGTTTGATTTTTTTTGAATATTTTTCTAAATCATTTTTTACTACTCCATTTACTTGATATGATGAGCATCTTGATAATAATTCATCAATACCTCCTTTTGTATATACTATATATTTTTCACCCACTTTATTTACAGTTGTCATTAATTTTCTCTCTGAATCAAAAGGTATTTCTTGAGCTCGTGGCCATCTATCATATATTGAAGGATCAAAATCTAATTTAAATGCCATATCAACAAGTGCTGTTTCGGTTGGATCACCTGTTAATTCTCCATTTTTAGATATTTTTGTGTCATTACACAACATATTTGCATATACTAATTTTTTTAATTCTTCATCTATTTCTTTTTCTGATATTTTTGTTAAATCTTTTAATTTATCATTCCAGAATATCTTTTCTACCGTCATTTTATTTTGAGTTAAAGTACCGGTTTTATCTGAACATATAACAGTACTACTTCCTAATGTTTCAACAGCTGGTAATCTTTTTACAATTGCATTTTTCTTAACCATTTTTTGAACACCTATTGCTAAAACTATAGTAGAAACTGCTACTAATCCTTCTGGAATTGCTGCAACTGCTAAGCTTACAGCTGTCATAAACATATTTATAGGTTCTTTTCCTTGAATAAGACCTACAACAAATATAAATGCACAAATTGCTAATGCTACAATTCCTAATGTTTTTCCTAATTTATTTAATCTATCTTGAAGTGGAGTTGTTTGTTCTTCAACATTATCTAACATTCCAGCTATTTTTCCAACTTCTGTATTCATTCCAGTTTCAACGACTATTCCTTTTCCTCTACCATAAGTAACTAGACTAGAAGAAAATAACATATTTGTTCTATCACCTAAACTTGTTTCAATATTTTCTATTTTTTCTATTGTTTTTTCAACAGGCATAGATTCTCCTGTTAGTGATGCTTCTTGTGACTTTAAATTAACTGCCTCTATAATTCTTAAATCTGCTGGTATATAATCACCTGTATCTAATACAACTATATCTCCTGGAACTAAATCTTTTGCAGGGACTACTGTAAGTTTACCCTCTCTTATAACTTTTGATGCATGGTCTGTCAATTTTTTTAAAGCTTCTAATGACTTTTCAGCTTTAGCTTCTTGAGTTACGCCTATTATTGCATTAATAATTACAACAATTAAAATAATTATTGTATCTGTAATTCCTTCACCTTCTGCAATTCCTACAGCTCCAGAAACAATTGCTGCAATAATAAGAACAATAATGGAAAAATCTTTAAATTGTTCAATAAACTTAATTATTAAAGACTTTTTCTTTTTAGCTTTTAATTCATTAAAACCATATTTTTCTTGCCTTTTTTTTACTTCATCTTGATTTAATCCATTTTCTATATCTGTATTTAATTCTTTTTCTACATCCTTTATACTATTGTTAAACCAATTCATCTTTACCTCCAAAGTCCATTTTTGGACACATCTTAAAAATTTTAAAAAGACTTTTAGAAAGAAACGGTTTCGTTCCTTTTAAAAGTCTGAGTTTTGGTGACCCCTACGGGAATCGAACCCATGATTCCACCTTGAGAGGGTGGCGTCTTAACCGCTTGACCAAGGGGCCAAATATATTCCTCTATATTTATACCACTTTTTTCTTACTTAGTCAAGGCTTAAAAGCTCTTTTATTCTTTTATTTTGTTTGCACAAATATAAATATCCAATTAATGCTTCAAATGCTGTAGCATGCATATATGTTTGTATATCACAATTTTTTGGCAAATGATGATTTTCTGCATTTCTTCCTCTTCTTACAATATCTTTTTCTTCATCTGTTAAAATATCATATATTTTTTGTAAAAGTTCAGCTTGCGCTGATGCTTTTACAAATTTTATAGTTTCTATATGTAATTTATGAGGTTTCAATTTTGTTTCATTTACTAATTTTGTTCTAATATACAATTCATATACAGAATCTCCAATATAAGCCCATGTTAATGGTGATAACATATTTATTTCTTGCTCATTTTTTTCTATTTTTATAATATCTTCCAATTTATTCTCCCTTTTGTTCAATTGTTATTTTTCCTAATTTTCCATTTTTAAATTCATCTAATAATATTCTTGCTGTTTTTTCTTCATCTATATTTCCACCAGATATAACACATCCTCTTTTTCTTCCTATTTCAAGCATTATTTCATATATATTAAGATTTTCTGGTTGTTCTTGATTCAACGTCTTTTGTATGTACTCTGCAGTTATTCCAAATCTTTCACAAATATTTTGTCTGTAATTTTCTAATAACAATTTTAATAACTGATAAGCTATTTCTGTTCTTTGTAATATATCTTCTTTTATAGTTCCAGTAAACGCTAAATTTAATCCTACTTCTTCACTTTCAAATTTTGGCCATAAAATTCCTGGTGTATCTAACAATTCTATTTTTTCATTTATTCTAATCCATTGTTTTTGTTTGGTTACACCTGGCCTATTTCCAACTTCTGCTGTTGTTCTTTTTGAAATACGATTAATAAAAGATGATTTCCCTACATTTGGTATTCCTATTACCATTGCTCTAATTTTTCTTCCCGTTCTACCTTTGTTGGCTTCTTTTTGCATATTATCTTCCATTGCTTTTTCTATTTCAGATATACATTTATCTATTCCTTTTCCAGAATTTGAATTAACTAAAATTGCAGGTATTCCTTGTTTATAAAAATAATCTACCCATTTTGAATTTTGCCTTTCATCTGCTAAATCACTTTTGTTTAGTACTATTACTCTTTTTTTGTTTTTAGTTAGATTTAGTATATCTGGATTTCTGCTAGATATTGGTATTCTTGCATCTAATATTTCAATTATTACATCTACTATTTTTAAGTCTTGTTCTATTTGTCTTCTAGTTTTTGCCATATGGCCTGGGTACCAGTTAACGTGGACTTTATGAAAAACTTCTTCATTTTCTTTCATATTTTCACTTCCTTATTTTTACTTATTCTTTTTTTCTACATTAATAATCTTAGTAGCAATTTTTTCTATAAATCTTTCATCATGTTCTACAAAAATTATTGTAGGTTTGTAATCTAAAATTGTTTCTTCTATTTGCTCTTTTGTAAGTATATCTATATAATTTAATGGTTCATCCCAAATATAAATATTAGCTTGTTCTGAAATACTTTTTGCAATTAAAACTTTCTTCTTTTGTCCTTCACTCATATCCTCAATATTTGTATCAAAATCAGACTGTGATAACCCCATTTTTACTAACATCGATTTAAAAATACTTTCATCAATTTTATTTTCCTGTGCAAATACTTTCAAACCTCCTTTTAAATCATCTGTATTCTGAGATACATATGATTTTTTTAGGTCATTTGCAATTTTAAAAGCACCTTCAAATTGTATTTCATTTCCTAATATAAGTTTTAAAATGCTTGATTTTCCAGTTCCATTTTTCCCTATTATAGCAACTCTATCTCCCGTATTTACCTCAAATGAAATTGGATCAAATATTTTTTTATCGTTATATTTTATTTGTAAATTATTTATAACTACTAATGGATTTTTGTTGTTCACTAGTGGTATTAGTTTTAGTCTATCATTTCTGTCGACGTTTTTTAATAAGTTAGTTTTTTCATCTATAGCTTTTTCAATTCTTTGTTCCATAACTTTTGAGTTCTTCATTATCTTAGCTGCTTTATGTCCTATATATCCTTTATCGATAAATGCTTCCGAATTATGTTTCTTGCTCTTTTCTTTTTCTGCCTCATTTGACCATTTAGCAGATTTTTTAGATGCTATCTCAAGTCTATTTATATCTTTTTGTAATTTTTCATTTTGCATTACTTCAAATTTATCTTGTCTATCTTTATTTTCCTTCCAAGATGTGAAATTCCCTTGTTGTATTTCTATATTGGTATTATTGATAGAGATTATATGATTAACAACTTTATCTAGAAAATTTCTATCATGAGAAACTAAAATAAATCCTTTTTTCTTTTTTAAATAATCTACCAAATTATTTCTTGTTTCAATATCTAAATGATTTGTTGGTTCATCTATAAGTAAAAAATTATTACCTTTTAAAAATAGACTTATTAAAAGAATTTTTACTTGTTCCCCACCACTTAATAAATTAAATTCTCTGTATAATACCTCTGTATCAGTATTTAATAAATTTAATTCTTTTATAATCTCCCAATCTTGTGCATTTGGAGCAATTTCATTTACAATCTCAACTGCCATTCTATTTTTATTTGTTACTTCAAAAGGGAAATAATCGATATCAACATTTTTTGATATTGTTCCTTTATATTCATATTTTCCTTGTATCAATTTTAAAAATGTTGTTTTTCCCTTTCCATTTCTTCCTATTAATCCCAACTTCCAATCAGTATCTATATTAAAGGAAACATCTTCAAATATATTATTATAACTTCCATCATAGCCAAATGTTAAATTATTTACACTTATTAAAGACATATTTTCTCCTAACTAAATTTAAAATTTATTTTTTATCTGCTTACCCTGGGTACCAATTTATATTTGTGCTATTTTCCATTTATATCACTTCCTTGATTTAAATTATACTTTATTTTTTATAGCCTTTCAAAAACTCTTCTAATTCTTCTTTGTTATTAAAGATATTTTCAAAAATATTATATAAAGTATCTGTTGCTTCATATTCGCCAATCGCATAGCATTTTTTTCCTAAACCATATGCAATTCCCGCTTCTATATGAGCTGCTTTTCCAGCTGGTAATACAAGTTCGACGGATTTGTAATTAATCTTCAATTATGTAATAATCCATTTTAAGAAAATGTTGAAATATAAACCTTTTAAAAAGTGTTTCCATAAATACCCCTTACCCAGTTAATGTTTGTTTTATTTTCATTCATTTGGATCAGCTCCTTTAAATTTATAGTATTTTAGGATTAAAAAATCAACAAATAATAAAAGCAGTAAATCTATAATTGTTCCTATGTATACCACTATACTTTGTATTGATGTAAATATATATAATGACCAACTTATCAAAGCTATTAATTGTAATGTTATCATTCCCAAACTATAATCATTACTTGATTTTGTTTTTATTAATTTTAATATTTGTGGAATTGTATATATGTAACTTAATACATAATATATTGTACAAAATATTGCCATAATTCTCTCCTTTTCCATTTTTCTAAAAATATGTAAAAATCTCAATATCAAAAATTCAGTATTATCAATAGTTTGAGTGGAAGTTTCTATAAATTGGTTTTTCGCATGATATAACGGCATGTGCGAAATTTCTTTCTTTATTATCTTTTTTATTTTTCTTATCAACTTTTGACATCTATCTCATTTCTTTATTTTTTCTCTAATCAATGCTTTCTATATTTTAACATAAAAACAAGTGATTTTCAACTTATCACTTGTTTTATAGATTATCTTATATATTTTGATAATTCCACAAAATCTATTGCCATATTACTCATTTCCTTTCAAACTAGATACCATATCTATTTTCTTAATTTTTCTTGCTAAAAATTGATTTACAACATAAACAACAATAAATGTTCCTAGCCCAGATAATATAAATGTTGCAGGTTTTATCATTGCTTCAAAATCATAATTATCTCCAATAGCATTTTTGAATATATAATCTGTCATATAGTTTCCTAGTGGCAAAGCAATAATTATTGCAAAAATACCAATCCATATATTTTGTTTTATAAATATTTTCTTTATTTGTTTATACTTAAATCCTAATACTTTTAATGTTGCAAATTGATATTCTTTTTCAATAAATGATAATATTCCTAAATTATATATAATTACAACTGCAAGAATTATTGAAACTGCAATAAGTACAAAAATCAAAGAATACATCATATTTAACATACTATTCATACCATCTTCTAAATTCTTTTTCGTTTGAATAGTATTTACTCCTGCTATTTCTTTTATATTGCTTAAATTATTATTTGTATATACACTATCTGCTTTATACTCTTCATTTAAAGTATCGAAAAATGTTTTAGTGCAATTAAATTGTTGTTCTTGTGGATTTCTATTTAATCCTACAATCCTTGTTTTATACCAATTATCTGAACCTACAATATGCCATTCCAGAATATCTCCTGTTTTCAAATTATTTACCTGTGACATTTTTTCAGTAATATAAAATCCATCATCTTTCATTGTAAATGGTTTCTTAGAATGATTTGTTACTTGTAATAATCCGTTTGAGTCATTTATAGTTAAAGGTTTTATAACTATGTCATCCTTATTTTTAAATTCTATTCCTACTGTTTGCGATGAATTATTTCCATATTTAAAAATAATCTCATCATATTGTTTGTTTGTATAATCAGTAGATAAACTTAGCTTGTATTCAAAATTATTTATTATTTCAAATTCCCATGCGACATATGCTTTTAATGAATCAAACATTCCAATATTTTTCTAATAATTCTCTATCTTTTTCATTTGGTTTATCTAATACGCCATCACATAGCTTTGGTTTTACCATTTTATGACAAATTAGAAATCCCATTTCAAAATAATCATCTCTATTTATGTATTTAAAATTTTTGTTTAATAAAAAGTCATATAATTCTTTTTTACATGTAAATTTATCCTTTTCGTTGTCTGTTAAGTATTTTTCTATCAATTCTTCAATATCTTCAATAATTGATTTATCAAAATTGTCTTTTGTCCAAATCCATGTTGGATATTTTTTTGAACCTCTACAAATAATATAATTTCTTTCATCACTATAAAGTTCTAATTCTAAACTTGATAAATTTTTAAGTATTATATTAAATTTATACTTATCTTTTTGAAAATCGATGCTATTAAATATTTCATTATCACTTTTAATTTCTTTATACATAAAACCCCTTCCTTCACTATCTTCCATGCTACTAATTTTCCTTTTATTTCTAATATTTTATAATAATTCTTCCATCTTTATCTTCAATATTACTCACTTTCTATTTCAAATAATTATACCATCTTCATCATATAATAAATATACTCTATCACCAATTTCTTCTTTTACCTTGTTAATAAATTCTTCTTTCTTATTAGCATGAGGAATTATTATTCCATCTATCACCTTTAGTCCAGTAAAATCTTTCACATCTACATTATTTTCATCAAATGGTAATGCATATTTTACTGAATTACCAAGTATTATACTTCCTGCACTAGATCCTATGTATATAATACCATTATCTATAGCATTTTTTATTACTTTATCAAAATTATACTTTCTAATCATATCCATTAAATAGAAAGTATTTCCGCCAATTATGTATATAACATCAAAATTATTGATATTTATTTCTTTTTGTCCTATTTTATATTCATATATGTTTTTTTCTTCAAACCCTAAATTTAAAATAGTTTTATATTCATTATCCATCCATGACTTATCACTATCATTTTCTCCATCTGATGCTGTTGTAATATATAACACTTTCTTATCTTTTATTTCTTCTTTATTTATTATTCTATAAAATTGCTCTTTAAATTTTTCATTTATGATTCCACATGAGGATAAAATAATATTTTTCATTTTAATAACTCCTTTAAATATTACTAGCAATAAATTCTACTACATCACTTTCATCTTCTTGTATTTTAGTTTTATCTTCATCTGTAATATCAGTAAAGTACTTATTTAATTTTTTATTAATAGATATTGTATTCAAAGGGTAACCTGGATTAATTTTTTCTGATGGTTTATCAACTAAATAAAAATCTTCTTTACTCCATGTATATGTATTTTCTTTTCCTCCACATATAACTGCCATTCCATAAATCCATCTACAAGTTAGTTTACCATCTTTTCCATATTCTTTAGCTAATTTAGAATAATACTCAATCATTTCTTCATCATTTAATCTTTTTCCATTTACTCTTCTAACATACATTCCTGGTTGTTTTTTTTCTGGTACATTTTCTAAATATAAATTATCATCCATAGCTAATACTGGAATGTCTATTACTTTTGAATATGCTCTAGCTTTTATTAAAGCGTTTTCAATTGCATTTTTTCCATTTTCCTCTACATCTATTTCTATGTCAATATCTTTAAGTGTAATTAATTCTATTCCTTTTTCTTGCAATCCTTTTGAAAACCTTTTAGCTTTAGAAGGATTTCCTGTTGCAAATAGTATTTGTTTCATATGTTTCTCCTTTCTTTATTTTAATCCCCAAATGCTACTCCACCAATAATTAATCCTGTTGTTACATCTACATATACTTTAATTCCATTTTCCATTTCATTTTCTCTTATTATTACCTCCATGGATTTTATTTTATCACAAAAGCAAGTAGTTATCAACTAACTACTTGCTTTATATAATACTTTATAAGGTTCTATAATTATTTTTATCTGCTCTATCATCTAATTTTCTATCAAATTGTTCATTTGTATAAAACCAGTCTGTTTTTTTGTCTTTTGGATGAGCCTTTCTTCCTTTATCTGCCAACATATCAAATAATACAGCAATTGGAATAATCATTCCTATTACAGACATAAACAAATTAAAATATGTTTCAATCAAATCTACATCTCCTTCAACTGCAGCTAATACAGTTTGAATATTATTATAAATATCTACTCCAAAATACATTCCATATGCTAATAAATATATTAGTGCTCCGACAAGCTTTCTTTTTACAACAAGAACTATACATACAAGTGTCACAAATAATAATCCGATTTCCATTTGTATATTTAAAGGTGTAATTGCAAATTCCATATTCATCTGTGCAGTTACTGCAACTACTATTCTAGAAATCCAAAATAATATCATAAACATAACTAATAAATAAGTCGAAAAATTTTTCATTTGTTTTACCTCTCTTTCACTATGTATAAAGGTGAAGTTTTATCTCCACCTTTAATAAACCTTATTATTATATTAATCTACAAAATCAAAATCATCTTTGAATTTTTCTTTAAATATTTCAAATACTTTATTTAGTATTTCTTCATCTTCTATACTAACATAAGATTCTTCCTCTGCATTTTCATCATCATTGTCTTCTATTTTTAGTATTACTACTTCTCCTTCTTCTTCTTCTCCTTCTTCTGTAACTGGTAATAATACTACATATTCTTCATCATCTAATTCAACAACATCTAAAAATTCAAATTTTACTTCATTTCCATCCTCATCATTTAATATTACTAAATTGTCTAATTCCTCATTTTCGTAATTTTCATCCATATTTTTTCTCCTTTCAAATTTATATTATTTATATAATATCCTATTTTTAATTATTTTGCAATGTATTTTTTTGTTTATTTAAATAAGTTTCTAAAATATATACCGCAGATATAGTATCTACTATATTTTTCTTTTTATTCTTATTAATATTTAAAAAATTCATTGTTTTATGTGCTTCAATTGTAGTTAGTCTTTCATCTATTGTTTCAATTTTTATTTTATTATATTTACATTTTAATTTATGAATAAATTGTTCTGTTATTTCAGCTCTTTTTGATATTGTTCCATTCATATTTAATGGTAGTCCAACAACAATTGTTTCTATTTCATATTTTTTTAATATTTCATCTAATCTTCGCAAAATAACTTTATCTGAGCCATCTCTATTAATTGTTTCTAAACCTTGTGCCGTTATATTTAATTCATCTGTTATTGCTACTCCAACTCTAGCTTCTCCATAATCTATTCCTAGTATTCTCATTTTTTAATTTTCAATTCCTATATATTTTTTTACAATTTTTTCTAATAATTCATCTCTTTCTATTGTTCTTATTTTATTTCTTGCATCATTATGACTTGTTATATAAGTAGGGTCTCCTGATAATATATATCCGACAATTTGATTGATTGGATTATACCCTTTTTCAACTAATGCTTCATAAACTTCTTTTAATATTTCTTGACATTTTTCGTTTTCTTCTCTATCAACTTTAAAACGCATAGTTTTATCAAATTCCATAATTTTCAACTCTCCTTTTTAGATGTTTGTTATATCACTTTCTTTAATATCCGCATTATCTAAATATTCTTCTAATTTCTTTAATATTTCTTCTAGTCCTGTACCTTTATAATATGAAGATATTACAAAATTTAGTCTTGGTACTGCAATTTCTTTTAGATCTTTAACTGTTTTCTTTTTTGCACTTACACTTAAATTATATTGTTCTATTTCTTCTTTTGTTAAACTAATTTTCATTTCTTCAACACTTAATTTTATATCATTTAAAAAGTCAACTACTCCTTCTGTTTCTACTCCTGAAAATCCTATTACAAATTTTGGACCCATATATCTAACAAATACATATTCATCTGATAAGTTTTCCTTAACATAATTGCTTATTTCTGTAATTACTTTATTTCCTAATTCTCTTGAATAATTATTATTTATTTGCTGAATATTTGTTATTTTAAACATGCATATTGTTGATACTGTATATTGATCAATAATTTTTTTACCTTCTCCATATAAATATTCTTCTGAATATAAACCTGTAAACAAGTCCTTTCTAACAATTGTTTCTAATGTTTTTTGATGTACTACTGTTTTTAATACAGATACTATATTTTCTTTTATAACTTCTAATACAGTTATATCCACATTGTCAAAATCATGTGGTGTTCCACTTTCCATAATCCAATATCCAATATAAACATTATCTATATATAAAGGGAAAAATACAGCTGATTTTGCTCTTCCAAATTCCATTTTTTGATATGGAAGTCTTTCACTTTCGCTATTTACTGTTATATATTTGGGTGTTGCTGTTTCTATACTATCTTTAAACATTTCTAGCTCATGTAGTCCTTTTAAAGAATCCCAATGTTTTTCATCTACATTTGATGCTTTTATTTCGTATTCTGCTCCATTGAATACTACAATTGTTGAATATTTAATTTCATACCTTTCGATTAAAACGTCATTAATCTTTTTTATTTTTTCTCCAACTGCAGATGTTTCACCAATAGCATTTATAAAATCTTGAATTACTGATAAGTTTGTTATTTGTTGATTTGTATTTTTTAATTTTTGTATATTTCTGTGAATTTTTATATTATATATAACTAATCCTAATATAATCAAAACTAGTATTATAACTACTGCTATTATCACTTATATTTCCCTCCTTTTGTTTTTTACTAAAAGTTTCTTTTCATTTGATCTAATGTACTGTTTATATTTGGTGAAAAAGTATTATTTCCATAATTTTTTGCAGATGGTGGTCTATATGTTTTTGATGATATAGAATATACCATATCTCCTAATTCTTTTAATTTTTGCATAAATATTTTTGAATACCCTTTTAGAGAAATATTACATTCTATTATTCCTTCTAAATACTTAACATATGTTTCATATTCAAATGGAATTGAAATATATTTCATTAAAGTTTTATCAAATATTTTTTTCATAAATGACATAGCAGGATCATTATAATATGCCATACCACCAATAATTGTTTTATCGTTTATTCCTTTTATTTTAACATTTTTATTTAATATTACTCTTAATTTTTTTTCATCTATAAATCCTTTTGATTTAATTTCATTTAAAAATGCTGTTAAAGGTTGTATTGTTAATATGTCTAATGATTGAACCAAATAAATTTCTTGAGCTTGTTCAAAATATCTAATTGGTGTTTTAAAATCTGTATCTATTAATATTAAAGAATGATTTTTTAATAATGTTTCTAATACTTTGTCACAATTGTTTATCCCTGTTCCTTCATCTGGAAGTGATGTATATACTGTTAAATTTTGATGTACATTTATACCTGTAGCTTGTCCAACAGCTAATCCTTCTATACTTTGAGTTGCTATTTGTCTTAATTCCTCTTCATTTTTTGTATATATATAATATGCATTTCTATTTTGAGTTGTATCTAATATTGCAGTATTTACACCAGCTGTTGATAGCATTTCTGCTAAATTATTTACTATAAATGAAGTTCCATTTTTACTTGTTCCTGTAAATACAACTATCTTCTTATCTGAAGTTAATAAATTTGATAAATCTATTGTTTCTATTTCTTGGTTTAAAATAGTATTAGAAACGTTTTGGTAATTATTATAATCATTGTATTGATTTTGTGGCTCAAAACTTAATCCCGGTAAAAATTCTTCTTTAGGTTCTTCTTCAATTGGTTCAAATCCTGGTAATACAGTTTCTGGCTCTTTTTGAATTTCTTCAAATTGATTTTGTTCATCAAAACCTGGTAATATTACTTCTGGTTCTTCATCTTCTATAATTTCTTCTTGTTCAGGAATAGGATTTTTTCTAGGTCTTCCTCTTCCTCTTTTTGCTTTTTCAACTTGTGGTTCTGCAGAAATATCTACATTTTTTCTAGGTCTTCCTCTTCCTCTTTTTACTGGTTGTTGAATTTCTGGTTCTAGAATAACTGGTTCATCATAAATGTCTTCAAATTGTTGTTCTTCTAATTCTGGAATTATTTCCTCTTGATTTGGTTTTATTTTTGAAAGTTTTTTTGTACTATTCATATTAACAGATGAAGGTATTACAACTGGTTTTGACATAATTTTCCCTCTTGTTTTAGGTACTAATAATGTTTCACTTGTACCAGCTTCAAGTTCTTTCTTAGTTCTTCTTAATTCAGATGATATTTTATTATTATAAGACATAATTTGTTGATATTTTTTAGATTGTTCTTCTAATACTGCCCTTACATTTAAAGGCAAAAATTTACTTATAATTCTTAACTGTGTATCATTATATTGTGTTGCAATATTATCAAAACTTTCAACATATTTTGCCTCATTTTTACCAAGTCTTCTATAATGTGCTAGAATGTTTTGAATTTCCATTTCACTAACATCATTTTCATTTTCACTATGATAATTTACATCATCAGATTCTATTTTGTAATAGTTTTTAGCTTCTTTTTTTGAACGTGGTCTTTTTATTAGTCTACAAACTTCTTCTACACTTCTGTCTGTACCAATTATAGCATCATATATTCCTATTCCAAATAATTTAACTAACATTTCTTCTGATTTTGTTCTTCTATCTGAACATATTAAGATAATTGGAACATCATTTCCTCTGGAATTTGATGCTTCATCGCTTATATTATCTAATTTATCAAATATAAATTTATCAATTTGATCATATTGATTATTTGTGAAAGCCTCTAAATCTTCACTTATTACTACTCTATCATAACTTTTGTCCTTTTGTAATTCTTTTAAAATTGCATTAAAATAATAAACATTTTTGTAAGAAATGATTTGTTTATAATCTTTTTGATATTTCTTTACAATTGATTCTGATATCTCTTCATTATTTACAGCAAATAAAACTTTCATTTGTTACCCCCTTCCAAATTTTACAAACACAGCAAATGCTAGTGGTAAGACTTGGCAAATAATTAATATTGTTACAAAACTAACCATTAAAGCCATACCTTTTTCTAATGTATCTAGTTTTCTAATACCAATTACATATTGATGTATTGCTCCAATTGCTATTCCTAAAAAACAAAATGGTATACTATATACTCTTACAATATTTAATATATAAGCTACTGTACCATATACATCTGAACCATATTTTTCTTTATAATCTTCTAATGAGTGAGCTGCATTCTCTTTAAGTTCTATTATTTTACTTTCTGTTTTATCATCAATTGCTCTAATATTGTTTTCTGCATTAACAATATTAAAAAAAGAAAATACTACAAATATTATTGATATTATTGTGACAATTATTATTGTTTTCTTCATTTTATTGCCCCTTTCTTATTATACCTTTATATAATACAAT
>CAZBMU010000014.1:0-2874 GCA_964493175.1 uncultured Clostridium sp. | reverse complement strand
TATTGTTTTCTTCATTTTATTGCCCCTTTCTTATTATACCTTTATATAATACAATAAATTGTAAAAAATATCAAGAATTTTTTACAATTTATTGTATAAATATTTCATAAAGTTATATACGCTATTTGCCCAATTCTTATCTGTGGCATATCTTTTATTTACACCATTCAATGTTGATCCATTATAATATGTTCCAAGTGCCTTTTCACTTCCAAAAATTGATGTTCCTTTTGGATTTATATAATATTTAACAAAAACTCTTGCTAATAAATCTATACTTTCAGAATAATTTGAAAAACTATATGCTCCATTATATGGATTAGAGTCATAAGCTCCATATCCAAATAAATTATTTTTTTCTCTAGCAATTTTTGAAGTTCCCCAATTACTTTCATGTATTCCAACACTAGCTACAAATACACCATTTATATTATATTGTTTTTCTATATAATAAAAATATTCTGCATTATTTTCAAATATTTTGTTTTTATCTTTTGAATCTGTTAATACTTTTTTAAATTGTTCTAAACTTAAACCACTTGGTTTGTTTAAAGCCATATTAAAGCTTAATTTCCCAGATGCATCAGATTTTGTTATACTGTTTTTTGCTTCTTCATATTTATTACTAATATTTGCATGTGTAACATTATCTTTTTTTACATAGCCAGTTATTCCATCTCCATAAATTTTATACCAATCATTTTGAATTTCTAAAACTTTTAGTTCTTGGTTTTTTATAAATGTTGCTAATTTTTCTGAATTATCATCTGTATTTGACATTACAGCAAGTCTATTAGATGTAATATATACAGTGTCTCCAGCTTTAATTTTATATGTACTTGAATATTTACCTGTACCTACTTCAACTATTTTATCAACTGCTGAAATTATAATTTTACTATTTATCTGATTTTCTGAAATTATTTCTCCATTTTCATAAATTCTTTTTTTAGTTATTTGTTGTTTTCCTTCTCTCCCTTCTTGTACAACTTGAATAGTACCTTTTGGTAATTCTGAATTTGAATTATATTTTGTAATATATTCTAAAACTGTCTCTTCTACTAACAGTTCTTCATTTTGAATATTTTTTGTATTATTTTCTATTATTTTGTCTATATTAATTTCTTTTGCATGACTTAGTTTAAAATTATTAATTTCTATAATTCCTGTTTCTTTTGCATAAACCTCATTTTTCTGAAAATACTGGTTATAAAATATTATTCCATATAATATAATAATAATAGAACTAAAAAAAATTAATAGATTTTTTATTGTAATTTTAATGTATCTTTTTGGTTTATCTTTTGCTCTCATATAATCACCTAGTATAATTCTACATTTTTCTTTAACTTTTGTCAATGGAAATTCTTAAGTACTTGATTTTATTTTAATTATATAATATTATATATATACTTTTTATAAAAGATTGGAGAAATTATGGACAAGAAGAAAATTATTTTATTAATAATTATCGTAATATTATTTATAATTGTGTTTTTCCTAGCTTATTTATTATTCAACAAATATTATTTAAAACAAAACTTTGAAAACACTATTCTTTCTTTTGCAAATAAAAATGAAAATACAGTTTTTAAGATTAATAAAATTACACTTTTCAGTAGTGCAGATAGTAAGAATAAAATTATTTCTAGTAGCAATTATACTATAGAAAATTTATATCAATATACGGATATCGCATTATTTATAAAAAGTCCTTATGAAGAAAACAATATGGAAAATACATATAAAAAAGTATATATTGATAATATAAAATTTGAGAACATTCCTGAAGTTCGGAGAACCTAAATTATATTATAAAAATATAAATAATTTTGCTAAAAGTAACATTTTAGAAGAAAATATTATTAATGACAAACTTGAATTTGAAATAACCTCACAAGATGAAGCAAATTTAGATAAACCTATATTATATAATAATTTAGCTAATCCAATTGTTCTTAGCTATGTAAATGAAAATATTAAATCAGATTACACATTAACAAATACATCCACTCCTATAACCTATGATGGATCTTTACTAAAAAAATGTAATATTCTATTAAATACTATAAATTGTAAAATCACTTTTGACATTTACATTGTAAATAACTTAGACCAAGAATTTAAGAGTAGCGTTTATATTGATATACCATTAGAAACCAATAATAGTTCAATTTATGATGGTAATATAACATTAAAAAAAGATACAAACTTTATTTTTTATAGATATAAATAATTAGGAGGCAAAAATGAAAGAACAACTTAATGTTGCAGAACAATTGAAAAAAAAATATCATAAAACCGAAGAAATAACAAATTTTAAAGACATGTTATATCGTTCTGCAAGTATATATAACAGTAGAGCAGCTTTCAAAAGAAAAAATAAAGATGGAAACATTGAAATTATAACTTATGAAAAATTTAAAAATGACGTAGTTTATGTTGGGACAAGCCTAATTAAAAAAGGTTTTTTAGGCAAAAAAATTGCAGTTATAGGCCAAAACACATATAATTGGTGTGTTTCTTATATGGCTGCATCTATTGTTGGAATAGTTGTTCCTATAGATAAAGAACTTCAATCTCAAGATGTTATAAATTTTATGAATGTCTCTAAAACATCTTGTATTTTAGGAGATGAAAAATATTTAAATAAAATATCAGAAAATTTAAACAAATTAGAAAATAAAGATACTTATTTTATCAAATTCAATAACGAATTTGATAAAATAATAGAAGACGGAGGAAATCTTTATGTAAATGGTGTCACGGATTTTGATGATATTATTATAAATCCTGATGAGCTTAGAATCTTGTTATTTACTTCAGGAACTACCGGAAGTGCTAAAGGTGTATGTTTATCTCAAAGAAATATTT
>CAZBMU010000013.1:21268-21794 GCA_964493175.1 uncultured Clostridium sp. | reverse complement strand
AAACATGTACTTCTACTGATGTTTGACCATCTGCTGCTGTAGAGAATATTTGTGATTTTTTTGTTGGTATTGTTGTATTTCTTTCTATTAATTTTGTAAATACTCCACCATAAGTTTCAATACCTAATGAAAGTGGTGTTACATCTAATAATACTAAATCTTTAACATCTCCTGATAACACTCCACCTTGAATAGCTGCTCCTAATGCAACACATTCATCTGGGTTAATTCCTTTATCTGCATCTTTTCCTGTAATTCTTTTTACAGCTTCTTGAACAGCTGGAACTCTTGTTGAACCACCAACTAATAATACTTTATGAATATCTGATGGTGTAAGTCCTGCATCTTTTAAAGCTTGGTTTACAGGTCCTGCTGTAGCTTCTACTAAATCATGAATTAACTCTTCAAATTTAGCTCTTGTTAATGTTAAGTCTAAATGTTTTGGTCCTGAGCTATCAGCTGTAATAAATGGTAAATTAATTTGTGTTTGTTGAACACCTGATAATTCTATTTTAGCTTTTTCAGC
>CAZBMU010000013.1:17092-21258 GCA_964493175.1 uncultured Clostridium sp. | reverse complement strand
TCTGGAGGCAACAAATAGTATCTTTTTTAGCTTTTTCAGCTGCTTCTTTTAATCTTTGCATTGCCATTTTATCAGCTTTTAAGTCTATTCCATTTGATTTCTTGAATTCATCTACTAAATAATTAATAATTGCATCATCAAAATCATCTCCACCTAAGTGTGTATTACCATTTGTTGCTAAAACTTCAAATACTCCATCTCCTATATCTAATATAGAAACATCAAATGTACCTCCACCTAAGTCATAAATCATTATTTTTTGATCTTGTTCTTTGTCCATACCATAAGCTAAAGCTGCTGCTGTTGGTTCGTTTATAATTCTTAAAACTTCTAATCCTGCAATTTTCCCTGCATCTTTAGTTGCTTGTCTTTGGCTATCACTAAAATATGCTGGAACAGTTATAACTGCTTGAGTTACTTTTTGTCCTAAATAGTTTTCTGCGTCTGCTTTTAATTTTTGTAAAATCATTGCTGAAATTTCTTGTGGTGAAAATGTATCTCCTTCAATTTTTACTTTATCACTTGTTCCCATTTTTCTTTTGATTGATATAATAGTATTGTCAGGGTTTGTAACTGCTTGACGTTTTGCGATTTGCCCAACTAATCTTTCTCCATTTTTAGAAAATGCAACTACTGATGGAGTTGTTCTATTACCTTCTGCATTTGGTATTACAACTGATTCTCCTCCTTCCATAACTGCTACACATGAGTTTGTTGTTCCTAGGTCAATTCCTATAATTTTTCCCATTTTAATCATCCTTTCTTTTTGATGATTTTGGGGACGGAGTTAAAAATCATCATTTTGTTTTATATTATATTTATACTTGTAAATGATGATTTTTAACTCCGTCCCCAAAATCATCATCTATTTAAAAATTAATAACTAGTTTGCCACTACCACCATTGAATGTCTAATAACCTTACTTCCAATACGGTAGCCCTTTCTATATTCTTCAGCAATTTCTTTTTCTCCTAAATTTTCGTTTTGTATACTACTTACTGCTTCATGTAATTCAGGGTCAAAAGTTTCTCCTACTGCTTTTATTTCTTCTACACCTTTAGATTCTAATACATCTTTAAATTGTTTTAATACAAGTTCTACTCCTTGTTTGTAATTTTCATCTTCTGTTTCGACTTTTGCTGCATTTTCTAAGTTATCTACAACTGGGAGCATTACTTCTACAAGGTCTCCTAAAATAGAATTATATAAGCCATCTCTTTCTTTACTACTTCTTTTTTTGTAGTTTTCAAATTCTGCTAATATTCTTTTATATCTATCATCTAGCTCGTCATATTCTTGCTTAGGAACCATTTCTGCCTGTTCTTCTTTACCCTCTTGTTTATTTTCTTGTTGTTCTTTAGCAGATTGTTCCTTTTCTAAAATCTCTTCATTTTCGTTTTCTTCTTTCATTTAAAATTCATCCTTTCTAATAAACTTTTGTATTTTTTCGTCAAATGGTATCCCTATTGGCAATCATTTAATTTCTGATTAATATATTTCATTACTGATATTACTTTTGAATAATCCATTCTTTTTGGCCCTATTATTCCTATTGTTCCTAAATCTTTTCCATTTACTTTATGTTTAAATGTTACTACACTAAAATCTTTTAATTGTTCTTTTTCGTTTTCTTCTCCTATATATACTTTTATGTCTTCTGCAAAACCTGAATTTAATATATCTGCTACTAGGTCTTTTGTGTCTAATATGTTTACAAAGTTTTTAGCTACTTCTAAACTATTAAATTCTGGTAAATCAAAAGCGTTTTTTGTTCCTTCTAAATATATTTTATTTTCTTGTTCTAATACTTTTTTTATTTGTTCTATTACTGGTCTTATAACATTTACACTATATGTCATTTCATCATATAGATATTCTTCTAATGGTCTATTTATTGTTTCTATTGGTTCTCCTTTTAGTTTTTTATTAAACATATAGTTCATTGTTTCTACTTGTTTTTCGTTTATGTCTTCATCAAATTTTATTATTGTTTCTTTTACAAGTCCTGTGTCTGTTAATATAACTGCCATCATCATTCTTGAACCTAGTAAAACAAATTTAATTTCTTCTATTAATTGACTTGTTGATTTTGGCCCTATTGATACTGTTGTATAATGTGTTACTTCAGATATTGTGTTTGCTGTTATTTTTGTTAAATCTTCTATTTCGTTTACTTTTGTTTCTAGTTTTTCACTTATATATTTTATTTCTTCTAGACTTATGTCTTTATCATTTACTAGTTCATCTACATAGTATCTGTAACCTTTTGCTGAGGGTATTCTTCCACTTGATTTGTGCGTTTTGTCTAAATACCCTTTTTTTTCTAAGTCTGCCATTTCGTTTCTTATTGTTGCACTACTATAATTTAAACCATAGTTATTTGTTAAAGAATTTGAACTTACAGGTTCTGCTGTGTTTATGTATTCTTCAACTATTGCTTGTAATACTCTTTTTTTTCTATCATCTAACAATTATTTTCACCTTCTTTTTTAATTGCTAGTTTTTATTTTATAATATTAGCACTCTTTTGTTTTGTTTGCTAACTTTGTATATATTATACCAATTTTTAGCACTTGTCAATAGTTTCTGCTAAAAAATTTGTGAATTTTTTGTGAACTTTAAAATCAATTTTATACAATTTATAAATGGTGGCATTAAGTGTCCGGTATTGAAAAAAATTCGAACTTTATTAAAAAGTTCGAATTTATAAATTATGGAACGGTTGTCTTAGATATTTACAACTTTTTCTCCACTTGGCGATTGATATAAATATCAAATTTTTATATTATATTTGTAATATTTTTGTATGAATTATCCAGGTGGTAAAAGAATAATTGATTTTGAAAATTCATCTTCAAATTCTTCAAAATATTTATTAAGTATTGTCTTTAATTGAGTTTCTGTTATTGTTTCTCCCTTGTTTTCTGCAATTTGCCCTAATATATCTGTTTAAGCAAGTTCTATTACAGTTGTTCTCTCGGTATTTGTTTTTGCATCTGTCGCTTTTTGTAAAATACTGTTATCTTCAGATAGCATAGAAATACTAATTCCAGCTAATATTAATAACACTATTATAGTTATAACAAGAGCTATCAAAGTAATACCAGAATTATTATTTTTTACAAAACCCTTTTTGTTAAATTTTAAATTTATCATTTTTACGAACCTTTCTTGTCTTTTGTTAACTATATAAATACAATATTTTATATTATAGCAGTTTTATTTAATTTATTACCATATATCTTTTTTCATGCTTGGTTTTAATACAAAATTTTCTCTAATTCAAATTATTCAAATACCTGTACTACCCGATACCAGCTCCGTCATAGCCAATAAATTTACCAGAAACGCTAAATATATCCCATTTTACTATCCTTCCACTTGTTTCAGCATAATTATTCAAATCATTTAAGTTTTTTATTGTTCCATAATTAGCATCCCAACACAAATATACTGTTCCTGTTACATTATCACCTGTTTCATAATCATAGTATTCATAGTTATCTACTCTTAAAAAATGCCCTGTTTCAAATCTATACCCCTTCCCATCTGCTGTTATATTATTTCTTTGAGTATTATAAATATCTTCTCCTGTTTCTCCTGTTTCATCATCTGTCCAAGTAGAGCTTGATTTAATTCCTATAAAATATGTTTCATCTGGACTTAATCCATAATTCCCTAATACTTCACCTTCACCAACATTTTCATACTTTGCAAGTTCGTCTTCATAAGATTGTATTATTATATTTTCGTCTTTCTGTGCTTCTTCTGTTCTTTGTTTAGCATTAGTTGTTTGTTGTAAAATACCGTTATCACCGGATAGCATAGAAATACTTATTCCAGCTAATATTAATAACACTATTATAGTTATAACAAGGGCTATCAAAGTTATAGCTTTTTCATTATTATTTAGTATTTAAATTGAATTTTTCATTATAAAAATTCTTCCTTTCTTCATTTGATTTTCTATAAATTATATATCATATTTAGCGAATTTCTGCAAGTACTTTTATTTTTTTTATACATAATACTAAATTTTTCATAATTTTCTTTTGTATTAAATTTAAGTCTTGCACATTTGTCTTGACTTATACAAAAGAACTCTTATGATCAAATCACAAGAGTTCGAATGTACTTATATTGGAGCAGGTAGTGGGAATCGAAC
>CAZBMU010000013.1:0-16992 GCA_964493175.1 uncultured Clostridium sp. | reverse complement strand
CCACGTCATCAGCTTGGAAGGCTGAGGTTCTACCATTGAACTACACCTGCATATTAAATTAAAAAAATCTATAACTGCCAGGTTTTATGGAAATTGGAGCAGGTAGTGGGAATCGAACCCACGTCATCAGCTTGGAAGGCTGAGGTTCTACCATTGAACTACACCTGCATATTTCCTCCTGACAATTATAGATTATAAAGGTTTTTTTTTATTTTGTCAATACTTATTTATAATTTTTTATTTTTTGTTTTACAAGCATCTACCAATCCTACAAATAAAGGTGCTGGTTTATTAGGTCTAGATTTCAATTCTGGGTGAAACTGTCCTGCAATAAAATATGGATGTTTAGATTGATCCATTTCTACAATTTCTACTAAAAGACCATCTGGTGATGTTCCTGAAATTTTTAATCCTGCTTTTTCTAATTTTTCTCTATAATCATTGTTATATTCATATCTATGTCTATGTCTTTCAGATATTTCTTTTTCTCCATATATTTTATTTGCCAAACTTCCTTCTTTTATTAAACAAGGATATGCACCTAAACGCATAGTTCCACCTTTTTTATTTATTTTTTTCTGTTCTTCCATTATATGAATTACGGGATTTTTAGTTTTACTATCTAATTCTGATGAATTTGCATCTTTTAAATTTAATACATTTCTTGCATATTCTACAACTGCCATTTGCATTCCTAAACAGATTCCTAAAAATGGTATTTTATTTTCTCTTGCATATTTTATAGTTTCTATTTTTCCTTCTATTCCTCTATTACCAAATCCTCCTGGTACTACTATTCCATCATATTTTTCTAAAATTTCTTTTACATTATCTTGGTTTATTTTTTCAGAATCTTCTAATCCCACTTTAACTTTTATATTATTTGCAAAACCTGCATGATAAAGACTTTCTATTACAGATATATAGGCATCTTCTAGTCTAACATATTTTCCTACTATAGCTATATTAACAACTTTCTTTTCATCTATTGCTCTTATTTTATCAACCATTTCTTCCCATTTTGTATTATCAGGTACATATTTATCTAATTTTAAATGATTACAAACTTCTCTGGCCAAACCTTCTTTTTCAAGCATTAAAGGTACTGCATATAAACAATCTGCTGTTTTATTTTGTATAACACTTGTTTTTCTTACATTACAGAATAATGATAGCTTATCTATAATACTTTCAGGTATATCAATTTCAGTTCTACAAACTAATATATCTGGTTTTATTCCATAACCTTGTAATTCTTTAACTGAATGTTGTGTGGGTTTTGATTTTATTTCATTTGAGCCTGCTATATATGGAAGTAATGTTACATGAACATATAAAACATCTTCTGGATTTTTTTCTAATCCAACTTGCCTTATAGCTTCTATTATTGATAAACCTTCAATATCTCCAACTGTTCCACCAATTTCAGTTATTACAATATCTGTATCTGTATTTTCAAAGCCATAAATTTTTTCTTTTATTTCATTGGTAATATGAGGAATAACTTGTACTGTTTTTCCCAAATATTCACCTTTTCTTTCTTTTTCAATTACACTAGAATAAATTTTCCCCATTGTAACACTAGAATTTGTGGTTAAACTTTCATCTATAAATCTTTCATAATGTCCTAAATCTAAATCTGTTTCTGCACCATCATCAGTTACAAAAACTTCTCCATGTTCATAAGGGTTCATTGTTCCTGGATCGACATTTATATATGGATCAAACTTTTGAATAGTAACTTTATAGCCCCTATTTTTTAATAATCTACCTAGAGATGCTGCAGTTATTCCCTTTCCTAGTCCTGACACTACTCCACCTGTAACAAAAATATATTTTGTATTCATTTCTTCCTCCTTAAAAACCAATAAAAACAAAATAAAAAAAAGATTAAAAAAATGAACCGAAAAAATTGGTTTTTTTTTAATCTATTAATAGTTTATCACTATTAATAAAAAAATACAAGTATTTTCTTGTAATTTTTTAAGATTATTGATATACTTTTTTCATAGTTAAATATATGAATAATATTTAATGTCTGCGCAAGTAGTTAATATATAAAATATTCGCAATGGCTCGTGGGGACCGTTCAATGATTTCAAAAAGTTTTTAAAACTTTTTAGAAATCATTAGAATGGGGAGAATGGAGAAAATTTATATATTAACTACGCTAGCAGGACTTTAGTAACTTTTATAGTTATATATTTTAGTAATAATTAAATAAAATAGGAGGTTTTATTTATGCCAACACCACATAATGAAGCAAATTTAGGAGATATTGCAAAAACAGTAATAATGCCGGGAGACCCGCTTCGTGCAAAATATATTGCTGAAAATTTTTTAGAAGATTATAAATTACTAAATCAAGTTAGAGGAATATATACATATACTGGAAAATATAAAGGAAAAGAAATTTCAATAATGGCTTCTGGTATGGGAATACCTAGTATGGGATTATACTGTTATGAACTTTATAAATTCTATGATGTTGAAAATATTATCCGTATTGGCTCTTGCGGCTCATATAAAGAAGATTTAAAACTATTTGATATTATTTTAGCTGAAAATATTTATAGTGAAAGCAATTATGCATTAACATTAAATAATGATAATTGCCATATTGTTTCTGCAAGTTTTGAGTTAAATAATATTATAAAAAATATTGCAAATGAAAAAAATATTAAAATTGCTGAAGGTAATACTGTTTGCTTAGATTGTTTTGATGTTTATATGACTGATGTTAATAAATTTTTATCAAGAATACCTGAAAACTTTAATCCATTAGGTGCTGAAATGGAAGGCTTTGCTTTATTCTACACTGCTAAAATGTTGAATAAAAAAGCAAGTTGTTTGATGAGTGTTGTTGATTCTAAATATATAAAAGAAATTGCTACACCTCAAGAAAGGCAAACTGGTTTAAATAATATGATTAAGTTAGCATTAGAAGCTAGTTTAGAAATCTAAACTAGCTTCTTAAATATTCATAAAATCTTTCTTCTTTTTGTTTTAAGTTTTGTGAATCAATAAATTTTATAATTCCTCTATTTGAATTTTCTAATATATCTTCTTCCTTTAATATATCTTTCAAATGTTTTGCTAAATTTGGAGCTCCATTAAAAAAAATTATATCTTTTCCTAAAACTTCTTTTATTTCATTTTGTATAAGTGGATAATGTGTACAACCGGAGAACTACATTTTTTACTTTTCCTTTGTATTTTGATAAATTTTCCTGTAGATATTTTCTTATATTTTCCTTATTTCCTTTTTCAATAATATCTGCTAAACCAATACAAGGTAAAAGTTCAGTTTTATGATTATTATATTTATTATATAAAAGATTGAATTTTTCGCTTTCTATTGTTCCTTTTGTTGCCATAACTAATGTTGGTTCATTATAAGAATAATCATATACCATTTTATATGCAGGCTCTATTGCAATAAAAGGTATCTCTGTGTATTTGTTTCTTAAATAATTTACTGCTTTTGCACTTGCAGTATTACAAGCAATAACAATTATTTTACAATTTTGTTCTATAAGCATTTTTACAATATTGTCACATATTTTTAATAATTCTTTATCATTTCTATCTCCATAAGGATTATTAATTGAATCACTAAAATAAATATATTCTTCGTTAGGTAGTATTTTTATTATTTCTTTTAGAACTGTTACTCCTCCTATTCCTGAATCAAATACTCCTATTTTTTTATGCTCCATAACCTCTCCTAAATTTCTTACTTATTACTTGAAATCTTTTACTCTTTCTTTTAATTCTTTAAAATCTTTTAGTTTCCAAGACCAGTTGTTTTCTGAATCTGTTCCTGGTACATTTATTCTTGCACTATCATCTAACCCTAAAATATCTTGTACTGTTATTATTGCTATTTTTGCTCTACATTTCATACAATATTGCATAATTCCTATATTAACATTTATATCATAACATTCATTTCTTCTTAGAAATTCTTTAAGTTTTTCTTTATGTTCATCATCTAATGTTTTATACCAGCCATATATCGTTTGGCAATCATGGTTACCAGGGAATACTAAAACATTTTCAGCTTCATTGTCTCTATCCCAAATATTATCTAAGTCTAAAGAAAACTGAAGAATTTTTTGCCTTGTGAAACCATAATGTTCCCTTAAATGTACAGTTTCCTCTCTTATATCTCCTAAATCTTCTACTATAAGGTTTTCTATTTTCATTGTCTTATATTTAAATAATTCATCAAAAAAACCATAAGATACACCATCTACATAAAAACCCTCTCTTCCAGACTGTCCAATTGGTATTTTAAAAAACGAATCATATCCTCTAAAATAGTCTACTCTAACTTTGTCAAATAATTTCAAGTAATATTTGAATCTATTGACAAAGTATTTATATTTTCCTTTTTTGATATTTTCTACATTATATACCGGTGTTCCCCATTTCTGTCCTTCACTATTAAAATAATCTGGAGGTGTTCCTGCCTCATATGTAAAGTATCCATTGTTTATCTCAAAACATTCTGGATTATATTTAGTTTCTACAGATTTAAATGCAGGATAAACAGGCATATCACCTATTATTTCTACATTTTTAGAATTAGCATATTTTTTAAGTTCCATCCATTGTTTATGTAAAATATATTGTAAAAATAAATAATATTCTTTACTTTCATTTTTTACTTCACTTATGTATTCAGCATATTCATTTATATCTTTACATTTTATAAATTTTTCATATTTGCTATCTTTTTTAAAATTTTTAAATGCTCTTTTACAATATTTCTCTTTAAAATCATCATAGATTGCTCTGTTGGTATTTTTTCTTTTTGCAACTCTTTTTATTAATCCATATTCTATTAATTTATCTAAAGATATATAATCTTCATTTAGAGCATAATAACTAATTGGTGAATATGGTAAACCATCTTTACATGCATTTATTGGTAATACCTCCCAATATTTTATACCATTTTCACTTAATATATTTATAAATTCATATGCTTCTGTGCCAAAGTCTCCTATTCCATATTTACTAGGAAGAGAGAATATTGGAAGTAAAATTCCTCTTTCTTTCATTTTTTATTTCCTCTTTCGTCTTAAATATTTTTTATTATATCTAGTACTTTATTTATATAGTTTTCCCTATATAGTTCTGCTTTTCCATCTTTATATATTTTTAAATAATCCATTATAACTTTTGCTAATTTAACAAAATCATTTTCTTTCCAACCTTTTGTTGTCATTGCAGGAACTCCAATTCTAACTCCTGATGATTTTAATGGTGGAAGTTCATCATTTGGTATCTGGTTTTTATTAACTGTTATATGTATTTTATCTAATTCAACTTCTGCTTCTTTTCCTGTAATTCCTATTGAATTATATACATCTAAAACAAACATGTGGTTATCTGTTCCATTTGATATAACTTTCCATCCAGCTTTTATAAATTCTTCTGAAAATACTTTTGCATTTTTTATAATTTGTTTTGCATATTCTTTAAATTCAGGTTTTGCTGCTTCTTCAAAACATATTCCTTTTGCTGCAATAATATGTTCTAGTGGTCCTCCTTGGATTCCTGGAAATACTGCTCTATTTATATTTTTTATAATTTCTTCTGAATTTGTAAGAATTATTCCTCCTCTTGGACCTCTTAATGTTTTATGCGTTGTACTTGTTACAACATCTGCATAAGGAAATGGGCTTGGATGTTCTCCTCCTGCAATTAAACCTGCAACATGTGCCATGTCTACCATATAATATGGCTTTTCTCCGTTATGTTCTTTTGCATATTCTTCTATCATATCTCTAAATATTTTATAATCAATTGTTCTAGAATAAGAACTTGCACCTACAATTATCATTTTTGGATTATGTTTATATAAAAGTTCTTTGAAATTTGCATAGTCAATTACGCCATCTTCATCAACACCATAAGAAACAATATTGTAATCTTGTCCAGAAAAACTCATCTTATGTCCATGTGTTAAATGTCCTCCAGCACCTAAATCCATTCCCATTACAGTATCTTTTGGTTCCAATAATGCTCTATAAACCGCTAGATTTGCTGAACTTCCAGAATGTGGCTGAACATTAGCATAATTACAATTAAATAATTTACAAGCATCTTCTATTGCTTTTTTTTCTATCATATCAATATATTCGCAACCACCATAATATCTTTTATCTGGATATCCTTCAGCATATTTGTTTGTTAATATACTACCACAAGCATTTAAAACTCTTTGGCTTGGAAAATTCTCAGATGCAATTAATTCTACATTATTATTTTGTCTGTTTTGTTCTAATTCAATAATTTCTTCATAAGATTCTTTAATCATAATTAATCCCTCTTTCTATTTACTTTTACTCTTTCTATTCTTTTGTCTGCAACTTTTTCTATTTTATAAATTGCATTTTCTGTTTCTACTGTGCATTTTTCTTTTTCTTCTGGAATTCGTCCTAACTTGTCTATTAAATAACCTGAAAGTGTATCATAGTCTCCTTCTTCTAGTTCAATTTCTAATATATCTCTTGCTTCATATATTGGTATATCTCCTGCTAAAATAAACGTATTTTTACTTATTTTTTCATATTTATATTTTTCTTCATCATATTCATCATATATTTCTCCAACTATTTCTTCTACTATATCTTCCATAGTAATTAGCCCAGATGTTCCTCCATGTTCATCAACAACTATTGCAATTTGGAGTTTTCTTTTTCTTAGTTCTTCAAATATTTCATTTATGGGTTTTGTTTCTGGTATAAAATAAGCATCTCTTTTAAGATTTTTTATTTTTGAATTTTTGTTTTTTGATGATACTACAATGTCTTTTACATAAATAATTCCTTCAATTTGGTCTATTGTTTCATTATATATTGGAAATCTACTGTAACAATCATTTTCTGATAATTCTTCTATTACTTTTGATATTGGTAAGTTCATATCTAATGCATATATTTCATTTCTTGGTACCATTATTTCTGATGCTACTTTATCATTAAATTCAAATACATTGTCTATCATTGTTCCTTCATTTTCTTCAATTGTTCCTTTTTCTTCTCCAACATCTGTCATCATTCTTATTTCTTCTTCAGTTACAGTTTCCTCTTCTGTTTCTGATATACCGAATATTTTTGAAATAAGGTTTGTTGAAACTGTTAATAATTTTACAAAAGGTGTCATTATTATTGATATTCCATTTATTATTCCTATTGAACTATAAGCTATTTTTTCATAGTATTTCATGGCTATTCTTTTTGGTACTAATTCACCAAATACAAGTGTAAAGTATGATAATAAAATTGTTATTAATACAATTGAAATGTTATTCCATGCTACAGTACTTATTGATGGTATTAATTTGTATAAATGTGGTGATATTTGACTTGCAAATGCATCTGATGCAAACGCACTTGATAAAAATCCTGCAAGTGTTATTCCTATTTGTATTGTTGATAAAAACCCACTAGGATTTTTAAGCATTTTTTGAATTTTTTTTGCTTTTTTGTTTCCTTCTTTTACTTGCATTTCAACTTTTGCATCATTTAATGATATAAAAGCAATTTCAGAAGCTGCAAAAAATGCATTTAATAATATTAGTATTATTAAAATTAAAACTTGTCCCATTTGAACTCCTTATACATTTATATTTTTTATGATTAAATACTATCAGATTTAATCACTTATATCTATATCTAAAACAATATTATATTCATATTGAGGAAATTTTTCTTTTATTTTTTTTATTATTTCTTCTTGTAACTTATCTTGATCTTCTGTCTTAAAATCCATAATTAAATCAAAAGACACTATATTTTTATTTTTATCCCCATAAAATCCATGCATTTGGATAACATTTTTAAATTCTTTAAGTATTTTTTCTAACTCTTTCTTTACATCTACAAATTCGCCTTTATCGTTAGCAGCATAAATTCCTATTGTTAAAACTATTCCAAATTCTTTATAAATTGTATAAACTATTTCACGAGTTAACATATGAATTTCATTTGCAAGCATGTCATCTCTTACTTGTATATGTGCTGAACCTATTATGTTCGAAGGCCCATAATTATGTAATGCTAGATCATATACGCCTTGCACTTCTTCAAATTGCAACATTTTTGTTTTTAGCTTATTTGTTAATTCTGTATCTGCTCTTTGACCTATCATAATATTTAGAGTTTCTCTTAATATATCAAAACCTGATTTTATAATTATTATAGATATTATTACACCTAAATATCCTTCCAAACTTAAATTCCAAAATATGCTTATAATAGCTGCAACTAGAGTCGAAAACGATAAAACTGCATCCATAAATGCATCTGTCCCTGAAGCAATTAGACTTTGAGAATTTATGTTTTTTCCTATTTTTTTTACATGCCTTCCCATAACAAATTTCACAATAACTGCAACAGCTACAATTACTAATGATGCTGTACTATAATCTGCTGACTCTGGATTTATTATTTTTAAAAATGACTCTTGAAAAGATACTATACCTGCCATTAAAACTAATACAGCAATCAAAACAGATGCAAAATATTCTATTCTTCCATGACCATAAGGATGTTCTCTATCTGGTGCTTTTCCAGATAGTTTTGTTCCTATAATTGTTATTATTGATGATAATGCATCAGTTAAATTATTTACTGCATCTAAAATAATTGCAATAGAATTAACAATCAATCCAACTGTTGCTTTAAATGCGACTAATACTATATTAACAATTATTCCCAATATACTAGTTTTTATTATTTTATTCTGTCTATCCATATTTTTTCTCCTTCTCAATAATGTCCATTTAGACCACTTCTCTATAAATATTTTACTATTTCTTCAATATTTTTCCTATTATAATGCAATGGATTTATTGGGCACTCTTCTTTTATATATCCTATTGGAAGTAAACATATTGGAGTTATATTATTTGGTATTTCAAATATTTTTTTTACTTCTCTACTATCAAAATGTCTTACAAAACAACTTCCTAATCCTAAATTTGTTGTTTCTAACATCATTTGTGTTGCACATATTGTTGCATCCATTTCAAATGATGAATATTCTTCAAATGGGCTTTCCCAGGCTATATCTTTATCTGAACATATTAAAAATGTTACAGGAGCTTTAAATCTGCAAGGGCATACTTTATCTAATTTTTCTTTTGCTTCTTCTGATTTTATTACATATATTTTTTGTGGTTGTAGATTTTTTGCAGTTGGTGCAATTCTTCCAGCTTCTAATATCTTTTGTATTTTTTCTTCTTCTATTTCTTTATTTTCTTCAAATTTTCTTACTGAAAATCTTTCTTTTAAAACTTTTTCAAAATCCATAAAAAACCCTCTTTTTATTTTATAAATTATATATTATATTTCTTCATTAACATCAATTAATGAAAATAACTTATCATTTTTATTAAGTTCAACAATATTCATAACTACGCCTTCTCCAACAACTTCTCCTTCTAATTTCTCAATTGCTTTTTTTATTGATGTAATTGTATTTCCTGTAGCATAAATATCATCTATTATATATATTTTTTTATTTTTATAACTTTCACCAACTAATTTTGGTAATTCTAATATGTCTTTTCCATATTCTTTCTCATATTCAATATTTAATTCAACTGAATTAGGCGGTAATTTTCCTTTCTTTCTAACTGGTATACATCCTATATTTAGTTCATTTGCAACAGCTGTTCCAAATAAAAAACCTCTAGCTTCTGGAGCTACAATATAGTCTATTTTTTTTTCTTTTAGTTCATTAACAAATTTTTGTGTGATTTCTTTTAATGTTTCTTTTTGCAATATTAATGGTGTTATATCAATAAATTCTATTCCTTCTATTGGATAATTTTTTTGAGTTCGAATATTTAATTTATTTTTTAATTCATTTCTTAATATTTTCATTTATTATTTCTCCTAATATTATTCATTTATCCAATTTTCAATTTCATCTTTTGATTCGTTTCCTTTTAATCTTCTTCCCTCTTTCCAATTATATTGAGGATAAGATTTTTTTAAATCCTTTTCTGGGCCACCTATTCCTGTACTACCTGATGTGCAGAAAGGTATTAAGGTTTTACCTGAAAAATCAGTACTTTCAATAAATGTGTTTATAATTGTTGGAGCTGTATACCACCAAACAGGGAACCCAATTAAAACTGTGTCATATCCATTTAATGTATCAACTGTTTTTTCTATTTCTGGTCTTGATGTTTTATCCTTCATTTCTAATGTACTTCTACTTTTTTTATCCATCCAATTTAAATCTGCTGAAGTATATGGCTTAGCAGCTTTGATTTCAAATGTATCTGCTCCTAAATCTTCTGCAATTTCTTTTGCAACTTTTTCAGTAACCCCACTTGCTGAAAAATATGTTACTAAAACTTTACTCATAATAAAAACCTCCTTTTTTAATATTTATCTATTCCTGTTCCATTTTCTAAGTATATTTTAATTTGTCTTATAATATGAGGAATATTATAATTTCCTGCAAATTTTTTAATATTTAATAATTCATCGTTTATAGGTAACCATTCTAATTTATTATTTTCTTCTACTAATGTTACTTCGTTTTCTAATATTCCATAATAAACTTGTACATTATTTTCATATTTAAAATAATTCAAGTTCATAAAATGGTCTAATTTTATATCTTTATTGCTTATTCCCGTTTCTTCAAATAGTTCTCTATAAGCTGCTTGAAAGTTACTTTCTCCTTTTTTTACTTTACCTCCAACAAAATTATACTTGCCTTTATAAGGTTCTTTTGATCTAATACAAAAAAGTGCTTTGTCTAAATTTTTGTTGAAAACAACTATTAAATTTAATTTTCTCATATGCATCTCTTCCTTTCAAAAATATTATATATTATTATTTGTAAAAAATAAAGCGAACATTATGTTTGATTTTATTTTCTTGATAAATTGTATGAATGTCTTTCTATAGTAATTTCAAAAACTGTTTTTTCACCCTCTGGAGATTCAATTATAAATTCTGTTTTCCCTGTTTTTGTAAAATCAGCATTTACCATATAATCTTCAATGTTTTCTTCATATACTATATAAACTTTTCCATATTCTTTGTCTTTTAAATAGACTTTATAATTATTATCAAATACTATTCCTTCAGAACCATTGCTAACCATAATAGTTGTATTATATGATGTCATTCCACCACTAATAGAAATAATTGTCATTATTAAAAGAATTAAGATGCTTATTATAACACCAATGATTTGATTTCTTTTATTTTTAAACATACATAAAGGATATAATATCATAGTTAATAAGCAAAAAACTGTACTTATGAAATGATTTGGAAAGAAAGATATAGTCTCCTTTAAAAATCCCCAATAATGAAAACCTATAAATAGTAAAATTGGTGTTAAAATTAGCAATCCCCACCATTTGTCCTTTTTTATATAATAGCCAATAAATCCCATTGGTATTGTTAATAATGTCCATAAAAACCAATATTTATAATAAGTAAATAATTTCCATCCCATACTAGCAAAAGGAACTTGAATTAAGTATACTAATGGCTGACTAATTAAAAAAAACAAAAAACATTTTAGAGCAGAATCTTTTGCTGATTTACTATTCATAATAATAATAATTCCAAATAGAATCCAAACCTCAAATGATATTGTAATATCTGCAAAAGATGTATCTTTAGCAATAGGCAATATTGCCATAATTGCAGTATATACTCCTGCTATAATTGCAAATATTATTATTTTTTTCCATGATAAATCAATTCCACCAAATAATTTTTTTAATTTTTCCATTATTTTAAACCCTCCTACAACTTGTTAACTTTTCTTACAGATTTCTAGCATTTTAATTACTTTGAATACTAAAATTATATATCACAATTTTTATAAAAACAAGTGAAAATACAAAAAAAATCGTCAATAAAGACGATTTTTTATGGCTCCCCTTGCCAAATGTAACAAAAAGTTACATTGTATAATCTCGTATTTTCCTATATAAACTTGTACGGTCTTATATAATTCTGTATAGTTTACAATTATGTAAATATATGGTATTTTACTGTATACTCTTATATAAACTCATATAATCTCTGAAAAAACTGTACAGTCCCTTCTCTATTGCATCACTATTGCAACAATCATACATTTCTTATAACAATTCTTCTTAATAAAAGACTAATAATGGCAACCCATCATTAGTCCTATTTGTTTTTTGTTCACAATACCAAAATCTTGTAAACATATTAATAAATTGTAATTTGTTTATATATTTATTTCTTTTTTACTGGAACTTGTATTTCTGTTAAATAATCATCTTCATTTTCTTTATTCCAACAACCATCAATATAACATTCTCTTGGAAATTCTGTAATTTCATATCCATTGTCTTCAATATATTTTAATATTGTATTATAGGAATCTCTTAGGTTATTATAAGAACCCTTATGGTATATACATACTGCATTAATAGGTTTTAATTCCATAAATTTAATGTTGTCATTTTCTAATCCTTTTTCTTGTACCATTTCTACATATCTTATTTTTATATCTCTTTCTTTGTATTCACCATCTAAATAATTTACATAGCAATATCCTGGTTCTGTGCATTTTAAATTAGGATTTAGCTTTAAGCACTCTTCTCCTGTAGCTAAAACAAAACTGGCAAGTTCACTATATTCTTTAATTACTCCTTCTCTGTAATAAGCGATACCTTTTGGTAGTTCTTTAAATGTTATTTTACTTTCCATATTCTTCTCCTCCAATAAATAATTTATTTTTGAAAGCTGAATATGTTCTAAATTAAGATTATTTTCAATTTCTTTTTTTCTTTTTTCTAGTAATTCTTTGATGTCATAGCCTTCTTGTACTTTTTTTATATCTTTAATAGACATTCCTATCTGCCTTAAAGATATTATTTTAGATATATCTTTTAATTGACTTGTTTCGTAATACCTATACCCTGTTTCTCTATCAATATGAGCTGGTATTAATAAATTTTCTTGTTCGTAGTACCTTAAAGTTTTTACTGTTGTTTTTGAAAGTATTGAAAATTCTCCTATTTTATACATATATTCTGCCTCCTAAATTATTTATACAGTATACCCTAAAGGGAGAGTCAATAGTTTTTTTATTTTTTCTTTAAAATAATTGCAATAAAGTTTAAGTATTTACAAGCTCCTGCATCAATTGCTTTTTTATCATTTCTTGAATAATCATTATCGCATTTAATCCAATCATTCCAACATTCTTCGTTGCTTTCCATTTCATGAATTGAAACAATTTCGCTATCTTTAGATTTAGAGACAATGTTTTTCCAATACTCTATATCATGAATATAGTCCAATTGTTCAGGTGTCCAAGATAGCAATAATTCTTTATGAATATCATTATGGCAGTCTTTTTTCATTCCAGGAACAACTATATAAATATATCCACCTCTTTTTACAAAAGGTAATAGTTTTTCATCAAGATAATTCTCGTCTCTTCCAAAATAGTTATAAGAATCTGTGCTAACAACTGCATCAAAAAATTCTTTTTCATATTTTAAATCAGTTGCATCTGCTTTTACAGGAATAATTTGTTCATCTGTTAATCCCATTTCATTAAAGAATTTTTTATTTTCTTCTGGATCACTCCAAAGGTCTGTTGCATATACTTTAAATCCATACTCTTTTACTAAAAAAATTGATGTGATACCTTGTCCACTTCCTAAATCCATAACTATTGAACCTGACTTTATGGTGTTATCTTTCATAAGTTCTTCTTCTAATTTTAGTGGATTAGGTCCCATAATTTTTTCATTAACTAAATCTATATTATATTTTTCGGTTCTCTTATATTCCATTTCTCAATTTTCTCCTTATATTCAACACTCTTTTTTATAATTAATATTTGCTAATTTTGCTTGTTTACACAAATCTTTTGTTTGAATCTTATATTGTTTTCCATCTTTTATAGTATAAGTACCACATTGTCTAAATTCAAAATCTACATTTTTTCTTATACATTGTTCTCTAATATCTAATGCCCAATCATAATTAAATACTCTAGCATTTATATCTGATTCTCCGCCAACTACCATAAGTTCAATATCATCCAGATACTTTTCAATATCTATATTTTCTAGTAATGGTTGTGCAGTTATACATTTATGTTTTATTGGTAAGTCTTTAAATATTGGCAATTTATAATCGGCATTTTTTTGATTTTCAATAGTACAACACACTACAACATTATCATATCCATCATTCCAATCATTTGGAATACATTTCATAAATCTATCTATTCTTTTAGTTAAAAATAAAAATGTACAATCTTGTCTTTCCTTAATCATTTCCCAACATTCTTCTCGCCATCCATCTGCTTCTTCTATTAAAAAATCCGTAGAAAAACATAAATAGACAATTCCAGATTTCATTTTATAATTTCCGTTTTTTAATTTCTCTATTGGCTTTTCAAAGTCCTTTGTTTTTACAATATTACTTGTATCAACATTTCTTTTTAAATCGCCTTTATGAATATAGCAATGCAGACAACCATCACTACATTTTTTACAACCTCGCCAAGGATTCCACATTGCCATAATATATCACTCCTATATTTTATCCTACTTATTAACAATATTCCTTAATCTATTTACAACACCAAAATATTTTAAACATCTTAATAAATTGTAATTTATAGTTCTATCAAACTCTTTTCAAAATCTTTAACATAGTATCTTATATTCTTTGTACCTTTTGCAATGATTGTGTGTCCTTCTTCTTCAAGCAACTTTTTTTGTAATTCAATTGCTTCTGGATATTTAACATTTAATTCCCCATCTGATTTTAAAGTTCTCCAATATGGTGTAATATCTTCGTTTCTTTGATAACTAGCCCAAGCAACAATATTTACAAATATACCTGCTGTCATAGGATCAGTAAAATCAGCATTATTTTTCTTTGCTAAATAATCTCTCATTTGACTAACTGTGATAAGTTTTCCTTTTGGAACTTTTTTCATTAGTTCATCATAATAAAGTGGTGGTGCAAAAAACATTTTAGTTCCACCATATTTTTTTATAGTCTTTTCATCTTCAACAATTTGAGTTTTAGGCATATCCTTATTGTTTTTCATCATGGCATTAAAATCTTTTTTACTCTCATTAGCCATATTCTTATCTCTCCAATCTAAACACTAATTTTCTTTAATTGATATTTTTGCAATTTCATATCATATTACTGGCGTTCCTACTTCAATTAGATTTCCATCTAAATCATAAAATCTAATTACTTTTTGTCCCCAAGAATGTGTCATTAATCTATTAACATATTTTATTTGTGGATATAAAGTTTCAAGTTTAATAATAAATTCTTCAATATTTTCTTCTTCAAAATATAACTCTGATGCATTATTCTCAAATAAGATATTCTTATTTATGAATTCACTCCAATATTTTCTTTCTTGTAAGACAAGTCCATCAGTCATAACTAAATTTCCATCATTGTCCATTAAAACTTTAAATCCAAATAATTCTTCATAAAACTTTTTAGATTTGCATATGTCATTTACAACTATTAAATAATTTTTAAGTTTCATTCTATTCTCCTAATTAACAAATTACTATTTTTATTTATTCAACATGTTAACAAGATTACAATATTATAAACATTTAATATACAAATATCTTTTATTTTCTACGAATTTAATTATACTATAAAAACAAAAGATTATCCAGATATCCAAATAATCTTTTCCATTATTTCAGGAAATGTTATTGAATTTAATAAATCCATTAAAATGACTTGACTTTGAGCATTTTTTAAGTTTAAATACAAAAAACTTTTTAAGGAGGTGAAAACTATGTCGATAAAATTTGATGAATTACCTGATACCATTACTCCAGATGATTATGCTAAATGGAGAGGAATTGGTATAGATAATGCTAGAAATTATTTTCATTCTAAAGGATTTCCTAGAATAACTTCTGCAGGTAATAGACTAATTGCAGATAAACGAGCTGTACTTATGTATGATTTAAAATTGGAATCTAGAGATCTTGCTAGTTTTATTAATAAGAATAAAAGTAATGATAAAATGAATACTCATAGCATAATGCCACAAGATATAATGCCTATTAATATATTTGATGATGAACAAACATTCACAATTAAAATAAAAAGAAATTAATAATAAAAAAATAATAACCTACAGTAGAATTTTTTATGATTCATTTTAGGTTATTTTTTTTGAGTCTTTTGGTGATAACCAAACTTGGACAAATTCTAAACCCAGTAATTTCAACGCTTTCAAAATTTACTTTAACTAATAGTTAAAAATTTTGTTGCAATAGAGATGCAATAGATTAAAATCTCTTAAAAGTATTGATATAAAAGGCTATTATAACAAACATGGTTAAACATTAATATAATTTTTAATATTATTATATAACTGTTAGTTAAACGCATTGTGACTGTAAGTCTTTGTGTTGTAAGCAATAAGATAGCAATACAGACATGATTACACAGTTTTTGTCCGAGTTTGGTGCAATAAAAAACTTGCAATCCCTTGTGACTGTAAGTCTTAAGGATTGCAAGTTAACATAATATTGGCTCCTCGTGTTGGACTCGAACCAACGACCTATCGGTTAACAGCCGAGCGCTCTACCAACTGAGCTAACGAGGAATATATAAATCTGGCAACAACCTATTTTTCCAGCAGGGTAACCCGCAAGTATCTTCGGCACACTTAGGCTTGACTTCTGTGTTCGGAATGGGAACAGGTATTACCCTAAATGTCATCATCACCAGAAAATTGATAACTAATTTTTTGTACTTTCAAATTATATAATAGATTATAAAATATTGCAAGTACTTTTCTATATTTTATACAATTTTTTAAAAATATATACAAAATTTTTTAACACACTGAAAAATACATAGATGAATAATTGTTTTAGTTTATCGATTGAACTTTATTTTAAAATTGTGGTTAAGCCCTCGATTTATTAGTATTGGT
>CAZBMU010000012.1:0-21830 GCA_964493175.1 uncultured Clostridium sp. | reverse complement strand
ATTTTAAAACATAAAGGAGGAAATCTTATGCAAAAATTAACAGTTAGAGATTTATACAAAGAAACAAAAAACTATGATGGTAAAGAAATTACAATTGAAGGTTGGATAAAAACAGTTAGAGATTCTAAAACTTTCGGTTTTATTGAATTAAATGATGGAACATTTTTCAAAAATGTTCAAGTTGTATTTACTGATAATTTAAATAATTTTGATGAAATAAAAAAACTAACAATTAGCTCTACTATAAAAGTTACAGGAAATTTAGTTATAACTGAAAATGCTAAACAACCATTTGAAATCAAAGCAACAAGTATTGAAACTTTTAGCTTATCTGATAATAGCTATCCACTTCAAAAGAAAAGACATTCTTTTGAATATTTAAGAACAATAGCACACCTTCGCCCTAGAACAAATACATTTAATGCTGTATTTAGAGTTAGAAGTGTACTAGCTTATGCTATTCATCGTTTTTTCCAAGAAAGAGGATTTGTATATGTTCATACACCAATACTTACTGGAAGTGATGCTGAAGGCGCAGGAGAAATGTTTAACGTAAATTCTTTTGATTTAAACAATATCCCAAAAACAGAAAATCACCAAGTAGATTTTGCACAAGATTTTTTTGGAAGACAAGCACATTTAACAGTAAGTGGCCAACTAAATGCTGAAACATTTGCAGAAAGTTTCAGAAATGTTTATACATTTGGACCAACATTTAGAGCAGAAAACTCAAACACTGTAAAACATGCAGCAGAATTCTGGATGATTGAACCTGAAATATGTTTTGCAGATTTAAATGATGATATGGATTTAGCAGAAGATATGATAAAATACATTTTTAGGTATGTAATAGATAACTGCCCTGAAGAAATGGAATTTTTCAATAACTTTATAGACAAAGGATTACTAGAAAGATTAAACCATGTAATAAATTCAGACTTTGCTCGTGTTAGTTACACAGAAGCTGTTAAAGAATTAGAAAAACATAATGATGAATTTGAATTTAAAGTATCTTGGGGTGTTGATTTACAAACAGAACATGAAAGATATTTATGTGAAAAAATATACAAAAAACCTGTATTTTTAACAGATTATCCAAAAGATATAAAAGCATTTTATATGAAACAAAATCCAGATGGAAAAACAGTAGCAGCAACAGACCTTCTAGTACCTGGAATTGGAGAAATAATTGGTGCAAGCCAAAGAGAAGAAGATTATGATAAATTGGTAACAAGAATGAAAGAATTAAAAATGCCACTAGAAAACTATGAATGGTATCTAGACTTAAGAAAATATGGAAGTTGCATACACTCTGGATTCGGACTTGGGTTTGAAAGAGCAATTATGTATTTAACAGGAATGCAAAATATCCGTGATGTAATACCATTTCCAAGAACACCAAAAAATTGTGAATTTTAGGAATTAGGGGACACTCCTTTATATTAGGGCACTATACCTTTACTAGGAGATGTGTCCTTATTTTTTTGCCTTGCGTTTGATTGGAGTGAAAAATAGAAATTGTTAATATAATTTTGAGGAATGCTCAGGGCAAAATGCATTTATATTATTTTTCTTTTCATTACTTGGCTCCCTACATAAAACAAGAATCTCTAAAATCATTTTATGGCACCCTTTCACTTAGTCCTCACAGCAAAGCTGTTCGACGCGAACATTTTCCATAAAATAATTTAAGAGATTCTAATTTTATTTCAGTCACATTCGTAATTACATTCAAAATAGTATAAATGCATTTTGAGCATGAGAGAGACTCAAAATAATATGTTACAATTTCTTTTTAAACGTAATGAACAGCAAGGCAAAAAAATAAGGACACATCTCCTAGTAAAGGTATAGTGCCCTAATATAAAGGAGTGTCCCCTAATTTCCTTTTGTTGGTATTCTTATTACTACTTCAGTACCTTGCCCTACAATACTTTTTATATCTATAGTTCCACCATTTTTATCAAGTATTTCTTTTGCTATTGAAAGTCCTAAACCAGTTCCTCCCATTTCTCTAGTTCTAGCCTTATCAACACGATAAAATCTTTCAAATATTCTTGTCAAGTCTTCTTCTGGTATTCCTATTCCATTGTCAAATACTTTTATATATGCATCATTATATACAAAACCAACATATATTTTTATTTCTCCACCATCTTTTGTATATTTTATACTGTTTGTTAAAATATTTAAAACAACTCTTTCTATATCATATTTATCAGCATATACTGGTGGAACATCTGCTGTTACAAAACAGTCTACTTTATGATTTTTCTTCTTTATTTCTATTGCTAATTTATCTTGACATTTTTTTACTAATTCACCTAAATCAAAGGCTTCTTTTTGTGTATTTTTCCTATTATTATCATAACGAGAAAGTGTAAGCAAATCTGTAACTAATTTTGCCATTCTTCTTGCCTCTGACGCAATAACATTTAAAAATTTATCTTGTGTTTCTTTATCATATTCTCCTTCTAATAATGTATCTGCATATCCCATAATTGAAGTTATTGGTGTTTTTAATTCATGTGATACATCAGCAACAAATTCTTTTTGCATATTATCCAATTTTACATGTTCAGTAATATCTTGTATAACTGCAATAACTCCATCTGGCCTGTCTGTATCATTTTTAAATGGTGCAAAATATACATTTACATATCTGTCATCTACTTGTATCCTTTGTTCCGTTGATGTCCAATTTTCCAAGTAAATTATTTTTTCCATGTTTATATTTAAGTTGAATTTTTTGAATATATCATCAAATGTATTATCTTCAGGTCTAATGCTTAAAAACTTCTTAGCTGCTGGATTAATTAAAATAATATCTCCTGACATATCAAATGCAATTATTCCATCAGTCATGTGTAATAATATAGTTTCTAATTGATTTTTCTGTTTTGTATCATCTTCTGCCATTTTTTCTGCACTTTTAATTAGTTTATTCATTGGATAAATAACAAATCTTGAAAGAACCATTGCTATAATTATTGCAACAATTGCATATACTACACCAGATATTGATAATAGTATTTTTGTTGTATTACTTAATTGATTAATATTCTCAACGACTTGTCCTATTCCGAGCTTGGCTTACTTGAATTTCAGAGTTTAATCCATTTAAAGACATAATAAAATATGTTCCAAGCCCTCCTATTAATATTATACCTATTACAAAAAATATTAGTATAATTCTCAATTGAATATTTTTAAACATTTTGTTACCTCTATTTCACTAATTTTTTAATTTCTTTATATATTTTTTCTTCTGCATCTGTTGTAGATACTTTTAATGCATTTTCTCCCATTTTTTCCATATTTTCTTTATTTAATACTATTTCTTCTAATGTTTTATTTAAATTTTCCTCATTAATTTCATCATTTAATATAATTTTTGCAGCACCAGCTTTTTCTAAAACTTTAGCATTATATAACTGATGATTATGACTAACATTTGGTAATGGTACTAAAATTGATGGTTTTCCTAAATTTGAAATTTCTGTTATAGTCATTGCACCACTTCTTGCAACTATAACATCTACTATATTCATTATTTCTTCCATATTATAGATATATGGCAAAACTTTTATATTCTCTATATTATTTATGTTTATTCTAGATGTTTCTAATTCTTCTTTTATTATATCATATTGCTTTGGCCCTGTTGCCCAAATAATTTGATAATTCTTATTAGTTTTATTTTTTATAATTTCTATTATTGTATCATTTATTTTTTTTGCTCCCTGACTTCCTCCAAAAATTAAAACTATTGGTTTTTTTATGCTAAGCCCTACATCTTTTATTATTTTCTCTTTTTCTTCTTTTTTATAATTTATTTTTTTTATTTTTATTGGAGTTCCTGTAAATATAACGTTTTTTGAATTTTTTATTCTTGGAATTGCATCTTTAAAAGAAACTAAAATTGTATTTGTTTTTCTAGCTAATGCTTTAATTGCTCTTCCGGGAAAAGCGTTACTTTCATGTAATAATGTTGGAATTTTTAATTTATGAGCAGAAGAAATTGTAGCTCCACAAATATATCCACCTGTTCCAATAACTATATCTGGTTTGAATTCTTGTATTATTTTTTTTGCTTCTCCATATCCTTTTAATGTTTTAAAAATATTTTTTAAATTTTCAAAAGATATTTTTTTACTTAAACCATAAGCATTAATAGTTTTCAGCTCATAACCAGCTCTTGGAACCAAATCATTTTCAAGTCCTCTTGTAGTTCCTATAAAAATTATTTTAGAATTTGGCTCTTCTTTTTTTATTTTATTTGCGATTGCTAAACCTGGATTTATATGTCCAGCTGTTCCAGCTGCTGCAATGATAACTCTCATTTTTTCCTCCTTTAATCCCTTGCACTTGCTCTTGATATATTTAATAACACTCCCATTTCACACAATAGTATAAACAGAGCTGTTCCGCCGGTAGCTGAAAAATGGTAAAGGCATTCCTGTTGCTGGCATAGATGATGTTACAACTGCTACATTTATTATTACCTGAATTGCTACTAATGATGTTATTCCAACTGCCACTAAACTTCCAAACATATCTGGTGCTTTCATAGCAATTAATATTCCCCTCCAAATAAAAATTGCAAATAATATTAAAACAGCTGCACAACCTATAAATCCTAATTCTTCTCCTAATATTGAAAAAATAAAATCATTGTGTGGTTCTGGTATATATAAAAATTTTTGTTTACTTTCTCCAAGTCCTGCACCAAAAAGTCCCCCTGACCCTATTGCATATAAGCTCTGTATTACTTGCCATCCTGTATCAGTTGCATCTTGCCATGGGTCTAAAAATGTTACAACCCTTTGTAATCTATATGGTGATTTTATTATTAACAATACTATTGCTGGTACTCCTAGTGTACTTCCTGTAGCTAAGAAGTGCCAAAATTTACATCCTGCAACAATCATCATTATTGCACATATTCCAATAATTACTATTGATGCACTAAAATGTGGTTGTAATAATAATAACCCAATTATTGGAGCTAAAAAACATATATGTTTTATAAATCCTTTTCCGTATTTTTCCAAATCATCTCTATTTTTTACTAAAATACCTGCATAAAAAATTATCATTAGAAATTTTACTAATTCTGATGGTTGGAAAGACAATGTTTCTGTTACATAAATCCATCTCTTAGCACCATTTATTGTTTTACCTGCAACTAATACTAATCCTAAAAGAAGTAATGATACCATCCATGCATATTTGTAAAACTTTTTATAAAATCTATAATCAATTTTAGAAATAAATAACATAGCAACTATACCTAAAATTGCAAATATTAATTGTTTAGAAAAAAATGCATAACTATTACCGCTTTCAGCCAGTGCAGATGGTGAGCTTGCTGAAAGAACCATTACTAGTCCTAGTGAAAGTAATAATAATACTGTTATTAATAAAGTAAAGTCAATTGGATTATTTAAAAAGCTTGAAAAACTTTTTTTGTTTTTATTTTTCTTTTTTGCCATTTAATTTTTTCCTCCCAAACTTATATTATCTTTAGTCCTATTACACATGCCATTAATGTAATAATACTAAAAATAATAACTACTTTACTCTCTTTCCAACCTGATAATTCAAAATGATGATGCAATGGTGCCATTTTTAGTATTCTATTTCCAGTTTTCTTAAAATATGCAACTTGTATAATTACAGATAATGTTTCTAAAACTGGAATTATAGCAATTAAAATTAATAATAATGGCATTTTTAAATAAAGTGCCATAGCTGAAATTACTCCTCCGAAGTAATAGTGATCCTGTATCTCCCATAAAAACTTTTGCTGGGTGTAAATTAAACATTAGAAATCCAAGTATGCTTCCTATTGCTATGCTTCCTAATAAAGATATTTCTGTCAATCCTTTTATATTTCCTATTATAGTTAAACATGTAATTATAATTGCACAAACACTAGATGATAATCCATCTATTCCATCTGTTAAATTTACAGCATTTGTTGTTCCTAAAATTACTAATATAACAAATGGTACATATAAATAAACTGGCAAAGCAATATATTGCTTTAAAATTGGTATATATGTATCTGTTCCTATTTTTGCTCCATAAACTAGATATATTACATAAGCTGTAGATATTATTAATAGTCCTAACATTTTATAACTTGGCTTTAGACCTTTTGTATTTTTTAAAACTAATTTTTTAAAATCATCAATAAATCCAATTAGTCCAAATCCTATTGTTAATAATAAAATAGGAAGAAGTTTATTACCTATATCTATTTTTCCTATTATATTTAGGTATATATAAGTTCCAGTAACTACCAATATCATTGATAATATCATTATAATTCCACCCATGGTAGGTGTTCCTTGTTTTTTTAAATGTGATTGTGGGCCATCATCTCTTTCTATTTGTCCAACTTTTAGTTTTTTAAGTATTGGTATAATTATTGTCCCTAAAATAACACTAATTACAAACGATATTATTAATACGCCAGTTTCTAGTTTCAATTTTATCAAACCTTTCTTTTGTTTTATTTTTTGTTATTTATTTTTTCTATTAAATCTTTTACAATAATTCTTTCATCATAAGGATGTTTAACACCATTTATTTCTTGATATGGTTCATGTCCTTTTCCTGCTAAAATAATTATGTCTTTTTTTGTTGCCATTTTTATAGCTTGTTTTATTGCCTCTGTTCTATCAACTATAACAGAATATCTTCCTTTTGTCTTTTTTATTCCTTTTTCAATTTGTTTTACAATTTTTTCTGGGTCTTCTGTTCTTGGGTTATCAGATGTTATAAATGTGTAATCTGCAATTCTACCTGATATTTCTCCCATAATTGGTCTTTTGCCACTATCTCTATCTCCACCACAACCAAATACACTAATAACTTTTCCTCTTGTATAGCTTTTTACTGCTTGTAAAATATTTTGTAAACTTTCTGGTGAATGTGCGTAATCTATCATAATTGGAATTTCTAGTTTATTATTTACTAACTCTGACCTTCCTGGTACCCTAACTTCTAATAATGCTTCTTTAATTATTTCTGGAGATATTCCAAATTTTTGAGCAACAGAAATAGCAGCTAATGAATTATAAACACTAAACCTTCCTGGTATACAAGTTTTTACTCTTTCATTTCTATCTGTTATTTTAACTCTGAAATCAACATAAGAATTTGTGATTGTAATATCTTTTGCCAATAAATTTGCATAATTATCAATTCCATAAGTTACTATATTGCTATCTGGAAATAGTCTTGGAATTTTAGCAGAATATAAATCATCTGCATTTACTATTCCGGTTTTACACATTTCAAATAATTTTAATTTTGAATTAAAATAATCTTTCATATCTGGATGTTCATTTGGACTAATATGGTCTTCTGAAAAGTTTGTAAATAATACTATATCAAAATTACATCCTGCAACTCTATGTAATTTTAAGCTTTGTGATGAAACTTCCATTACAACAACCTCAACGCCATCCTCTACCATTTTACTGAAAATTTGTTGTAATTCTAAACTCTCTGGAGTTGTTCTATCACTGTCTTTTATTTTTTTACCATTACTATATACTGCAATTGTACCAACTAACCCAACTTTTTTTCCTGCTTTTTCTAAAATTTCTTTAATCATAAATGTTGTAGTAGTTTTTCCTTTTGTTCCTGTAACTCCTATTAATTTAAATTTTTTACTTGGATTTTCATAAAAGTTACAAGAAATAATAGCTAGTGCTTCCCTTGTATCTTTTGCCATAACTACTGTTACATCTTCTGGAATTTTAAAAGATTTTAAATCACAACCTTCCTCAATTATAACTGCACTAGCTCCTAGTTTTATTGCATTTTCAATATATTTATGACCGATCTTGAGTAAAACCTTTTATTGCAACAAATAGGTAACCTTCTTTTATTTCTTTTGAATCTCTTTCAACACCTGTAATTTCAATGTCTAAATTTCCTTTAGCCTTAAGTCCTTCAAGTCCTACTAATAATTCTTTTAGTTTCATTTTTTAATCTCCTTCGATTATTAATATTAAACTGATAACAAAGTCTTGATTCCAGTTGTTCACATTATATAACTAAATCCAAAATTTGTATAGAGTTTTTTATAAATAAAATATTTAATTTTATTATATTATTAAAGTAATATTTATTATTTTTTAAAGCGCGTAAGCGACCAAATGAACGAAGTGAATGCGATTGGAGCAACTGACAAACTACTTTTTAAATTTGGAAGTTGCGACACACAAGCGATAAAAAATAATAAATATTACTTTATTTCAATTATAATTACTAAATTTTATATATCTATATATATTTTGCTATCTTTATTTACCGTAATACCTGCTTTGGGAGTTTGATTTTTTACAATTGTGTTCTCTTTGTCTAGTTCTTCTTGCTCATTTTCAATTACTACATCAAGTTCAAATTCTTTTATTATCTTCTCCGCTTCTTTTATACTTTTACCAACTAAATCTGGTGTTTGTACTATTTCTACTTGTTCAATCTCTTCTTGATTTCCTTGGCTTACTTCTAAATATGGTAAAATTTCACTAAAAATTTGCCCTCCTACTGGTGCTGCCACACCACCTCCTTGGGTATTTTTTGCAACATTACTTTTTGAAAATAAAAATAATTAGAAGTTAGCTTTTTTACTTACTAACTTCTATTTTTTTAATCTTTCCAAATATCACCATTTATAAACTGAGTTAATGCCATCACAAAAGCTTCTCTTGTTAAGTCATATCTTGTTACAACATCATTTGTTAGGTGAGCTATTCCACCCTTTTCATTTTTTAATCCATTACCATCAAATATTTTGTCCATTACTATTCCTAAATCTGTATTTATTATTTCATCTACATATTTATCTGGAACTGGAAATGTTGGTCCTGTACCAAAGCTCTCATATCCATTTTTGTCTTTTATTACTGCTATTTGAATTATTCCCCATTTACCAAGCTTATTTGTAATTCCTGATTCAATTCCTATAAAAAAATCTGATTCTATATTATTTTCTTTTGCATATTTTATTAAGTTATTTACTCTATTTTTTGCTCCTTCATATATTTCATCATTTACTGGCTCATCTCCTACTCCTGAGTTAACAGGTATTCCAGTTATTTGAACATCTTTATAGAATTTTTCAAATGCTTGTTTTGCACCTTCAACTTTTCCTTTATTATTTGTTCCTATTAATACTTTCATTTTTTTATCCTTTCTAAACTCTTTTTATTTTTTTAAAATCAAGTCTTTCTATAAATTTATATATTTAGCAAATCTAAATTTAATAGTTATTTTCCCACATTCATGTACATAAATAACTTCAATTAATTCTTGAATAATATTTCTTGTAAGCTCAGTAAACTTAAATTCTTTTTCAAAATTATTTAAAAAGTTATTTTTTTCTTTTTTCTTATTATACTCTTTTTCTTTTTGTTTTTCTAGATTATTTAAATTATTTTCTATTTTTTTCAAATCATTTTCATATTCTTGTTTATATTGTAAATATTCTTCTCTTGTTATATATTCATTTTTCCAATCTTCATATAAGCTCTTTTTAAAACTTGAAATTCTATTCATTTCATTTTTCTTTTTTATAATAATATTTTCAAAATCATTTTTTAATATTGGTTTATTTTTTATTTCATTTTCCACTTTTTTTACTATTTCTTCTGGATTAATTAATTTTTCTATATGATAATTTATTGCATATAAAACTGCTTTTTCAAGGTTGTCTACTTTTATTGTATGTTTTGTACAAAGTTTATTAGATTTTTTTCTATATGTACTACAAATATAATATTCATAAGTTTTGCCAGATTTATTAGTACTACTCTTTTTATTCATTGCTCTTTTACATTCATTACATTTTAAAATTCCTGCAAAAACAGATAATTTATTTGTTCTTTTTTCTACTCTTGTGTCTTTATTACTTAATTCTTGTGCCTTACAAAATAATTCTTTCTCTATTATTGGTTCATGTGTGTTTTCTACTCTAACCCATTCTTCTTCTGGTACGTTTTCTATTTTGTGTATTTTATAACTTTTTGCTTTTCTTTTTCCTTGTACTGTATTTCCTATATAAACTTCATTTTTTAATATATTCCTTATTGTTGATGGTGTCCAAGTATATTCATTATCTTTTATTCCAAAATTGTTATAATTTTGTTTTAATTCTATTTTTTTATGGCCTGTTGGATTTAAAATTCCTAATTCATTTAATTTATGACAAATAGCAATATTACCTAGTCCACAATTTACTTTCCAATAGAAAATTTTTTTCACCCATTTAGCTGCAACTTCATCTATTTCTAATTTATGCTTGTCTTTTTTGTTTTTTATATAGCCATAAGGTGCAAAACTTCCCACAAATTCTCCTTTTCTCTTTTTGCTATTTAAACTGCTTTTAATTTTTATTGATGTATCTCTAGAGTATTCATCATTTATTAAGTTTTTAAATGGTACTAAAATTGTATTTGTGCTTGACGGATTTTGAAAGCTGTCTACATTATCATTAATTGCTATAAATCTTATATTAAAAAGTGGAAAAACTTGCTCTATATAATTTCCTACTTCAATATAATTCCTTCCAAGTCTAGATAAATCTTTTACTATAATACAATTTATTTTTTTATTTTTCATATCTTCTAAAAGCCTTGTAAATGATGGTCTATTAAAATCTGTTCCTGTAAAACCATCATCTATATATATATCATAAACTTTAAAATCTGTTTGCTCCATTACAAATTCATTTAAAATATTTTTTTGACTTGTAATACTATTGCTTTCTAGCTTTTCTTGTCCATTATCTCCATCTTCTTGTGAAAGCCTTATATATAACGCTGTTGACCATATTTTTTTATTTTCTTCATCATTAGAAAAATACTTTGACTTTCTTGCCATTAATATAAAACCTCTCTTTTAAGTTAATATATTTATTAAACATTCTTCTAAAGTTTTATTATTAGAATATTCGAAATTGACTTTTAAATTTTCAATTTCAATTTTATTATCTTCTAGCATATTATAACTCCTAAATTATATCTACTCTATTATAATATATAAATATAAAAATTATTAAGTCCTTGGTGTCGCAATCTCCATATTTCAAATAACTCTTATGTCGATTGCTCCAAATCGCACTCGGCTAACGCCTCGTTTGGTCGCTTACGCGGACTTTTCTAATTTTTATATTTATATATTTTAAAATAATATTTTTTATATATTTAATAATATTTGTAATTTGTAAAAATATTACTTGAATATTATTCAAATTCATATTATAATAATATCAACTTACTAATGATGGAGGAGTCTAATTATGGATATTAACCAATTAGATTATGAACTTAAAAAGCAAAAAGATAATTTGAATGTTATGCAAGAATGTTTAAAAAACATTAATAATGCTATTCAACATGCAGATTCTTTTGATGATTCAAAAGATATTAATGAATTATTAAAAGATGTAAAAATAAATTTAGATAATTGTAGAAATAATATTTCTAATTTAGAAACATTAAAAAAACATCATTCAGATTTAGAAAATAACTCAAATGAAACAGAATTTAATAATTATAACGAATTATCAAATGCTTATAATGAAACTATAAAAACAACTTATAATGTATATAATGAATTTTTATTAAAATATATTAATTATACTTCATTTGTAATTGATAATAAAAATCAAATCCATGATACAAAAATAGAAAATTCTACACAAAACACAATTACAACTAAAACAGAACCAAATAAGCCAAAAATTAATGTTCCTGTTCATTCTACATTTGAGTTTACTGCTGATAAAAGCTTTATTGAAAATTTAATTAAAAAATCTAAAGAAACTCAGCAATTTACAATTAACAATGATTTCAAAAAAGATGAAATTATAAAAAAAGTTGAAGCTAATAATACTGAAAACACTACCAATACAAATGATGATGACTTAAAAGATAATAATGTATTGTTAATTTCAGAAAGAAAAAATAAAATATTTTTACCATATAAAATTGATGACTTAAATAAAATTCTAGAACATAGCAGTCGTTTTCAAAACATAGAAGAAATTATAAATAAAAAGTTTACTATTCCACTTGATAAGCATAAAAATGGTACTATCTCTAGATTTAAAGAAACATATAATTTTATGAGAAAACGAGAAAAAGCATCTATTACAGATAGTTTAGATTTAGCCTTAGAACTTGCTTTTAATTCTAAATTAAATCCTGCTATAATTCTAGCTTGTAAAAACTTAGAGCAGTTAGATACTTATTTAGATTGTTTAGAATTAGATGAACTTGAAAAATTTAATTATTTTGAAGTTAAATATGAATATTTACCTACAAAAAAATAGAGAAGCAAAATGCTTCTCTTCTCTTATTTTATTCTACAGCTATAAAATGTTTACTATATTCAACCTCTACTATATCACCTGGCATATATTTTTTATTTGTTGATGTTTCTATATAATATTTAGCTTTTCCTTTTGGTAATGTATAGTTACTTCCTTCTCTATGCAAATACTTATTTATATTATATTGATTCACATTATCTAAAGATGTTGTCATCATAAAATATGGTTTTCCCATTTTAGTTATAGGCATTAATGTTCTTGGTGCTATTGAATCTGCTATTTGATTAACACTTGTATATTTGCCTTCTGTATTTGCTGTATTCTTTAAATTAGCACCTTTAAATATATATTCTGGCATATTAAAGTCTTTTGCTTCTAGTTGTTTTCCAGAACATACTTCATCCCATTTTTTAAATACTGCATTTTCATCAAACATATATAAATAATTCACATTTTGACTAAATGTATCAGTTGTAATTAAATCATTTGCAATTACATTATAATAGGTTGTTGACATTACATCATAGTAATATACTTCTTCTTTTATATATTCTATTTTTGTAGTTGTTATTTTTTTAAGTTTTTCATCTTCTACTTTATATACTCTACTTCCTATATCAAACTGATCATTATTGGTAACATTTATATACTCTTTTTTATCTACATCAAATAAACAATGATCTCCATAGGTTTTTATAATAGTTCCATCGTCAAATGATATTTTTAAATATCCAAAACCTTTATATTTCTTTTCTATCCATATTGGATAAACATACGCAATTCCACCATTTATATGATTATATACAGCTAATAAATCTGTATAGTTAATATCTTCTATATTTTTATATTTTCCATTTGCTAAAAGAATCTTTGTTCCTTCTACCAAACAAGTATATGAACAACTTGCAGATACTTCAATGTTTCCTGTAATTGGTTTATTTATTTTTAAATTTCTATTATTTGTATATGTATAATCAGTATTTCTTGTTAATGTATTTCCTCCCATCGTTACATCATTAACCGAACAAGTATAGTTACCACTAGCATATAACTCTGTTTCATAATCAGTAAATCTATATGCTGTATCAGTTGAATTATTTGACTTGTTTATATTATTTGTATTGTTTCCAGTTAATCTAAATGTTACTGTAAATGTCCATTGTGCTTCAAAGTCTGCACTTCTACAAGCATGTCCTGGAGTTGTTTGCGCACCTTGTATTTCTCCTGCATTTGCTTTATTTCCTGAAGTATCTTTTCCATATACAGTAAAATAATATGTTCCATCATCTAGATTTTGAAAAGTATAGTTTTTATTCGTTGTAGTAACTGATGTCATTGTTGTATAAGTATCATCTGCATTCTTTTTATATGGAATAATTGTATAATTATCTAATGCTCCATCTCCGGAATTGTCTGTTGCTTGCCAAGAAACAAGTAATTGCTTATCAGTATTATTATATGCTACTGTTACATTACTTATAATTGGTGCAACTGTATCAGTCTGCCCATTTGTATCAACTCTAACTTTAACTTTTCCTGCATTTACCCCGCTTTCTCCAGTAGGAACAACTAATATTTTTACATTTTCTATTTCTGAATTAAATTCAAATTGTCCAGTAGCTTTTTTTAAATAAAATGTAAAATCTTGCCCTGCATTATTTGCACTTATTGTATATTGATGGTTTTGTTGTCCATTTTCATCAACAACTATATATTTGTTTGTATCTGCTACTGAAAGTGTAAATGTTTTTGCTTCATCATATGTACTTATTACATTTACTGTATAAGCTGCCGTTTGATTTGTTCCAGTTAAATCTCCAATTGTAGAGGAATTAACTGCACCAATTAGTCTTCCTACTGTATCTTCTTTTAAGCTTGGCGTAAATTCTCCATTAACTTCATATGTACCTGTATTATCCAAATCTGGATTTGTAAATACAATTGTTGCTGTAAACTCTTTTTCAGAGTTAGAGGCTATATTTTCACCATTTGTAATTCCTGATGTTTCAATTCTTAAAAGATTTGCATATGTTACATTATTTTTTGTAACTGTAAGTGTATAATCTGGCATATTATATAAAAAGTCATAAGAGCTTTCATTAGCAATTGTTATTTTATAAGTCGCAGAATATTCTGTAGCTAAATTGCTATCAGTTTGAAAACTAAGGTTAAAGTCTGTTATTGCCGAATCTGTAAATACAGGATCTGGATTAACTGTTGCATTAGCTGTTTTTGTATCTACTACTACGCTTTTTATATATATTTTTCCATCTGGTTTAAGGGTCGCTGTTCCATTTATATTAACTAATTGGTTATAAACAGCAAACCCCACCGTCATAAACGTTAGGGCGCATATAAATAATATTATTACAATTATAAAACTTTTATTTTTTGTGTTTTTCATGTTTATTTATTTCCTCTTTAACAATAGTATACATATAACATGTATTTCCTTTTATAATGAAATATTTAGATTCATCATTTCCAAATAAGAAATTGATTGGCTCTCTTACACTTGTATATACATTAATTAAATCATCAAATGTTTCTACATCTATAATTGCAAAATCAGTTGTATTCATATTCTTTACTTTTGTTATTAAATCTTCGTAATCTAAATTTAATTTTTTAATTCTATCTCTATAATTTAAATGATTGTTTCTATGTGCTAAAAATACTGAATATTTAATTAAATAATAAACAAACATTAATACATCTATAACAAATAGTACTTTTGATAAATTACGATATGGTTCTATTTCTTGTTTTTTTCTTATTATTTCTTTTTCATTATTATTACTTTGTGTTTCTATTTTTCCTTCTACTGCTTGTTTAGAAAGTGGTATTGTTAAACTTAATTCTGAATTTATATCTAAGTTTTCATTTGTATTATCTACTGTAACATTTCCTGTTACTTCCATATATACTTTTAATGTTGACTCTGTTTGAAGTCCATATTCTTTTATAAAACTATTTAGTAGGTCATTATATTTGTTGTAATCAATCTTATAATTTACGTTGATTTCGTGAGAATTTTTGCTTTGTATATTATTTGTTTTTTGTTCAGTTAATTCATATTTTTTTGTCCAATAATTTCCTATATCATTATTGTTTTTATCTGCTTTTATTTCTGCATATATTCTGTAATTAATTGCTCCTGATACATTTTCATTAAAATCAGTTTTATATACAAAATCTGAATCTATGTAATCTATTAAACTTGTAATATATGTTTTATTTTTTTCTAGATATGGTGTATCAAAATAATTATTTTCCTTTAAGAAAACTTTATAATCTACTGAATTATTTTCTTTATATGCATAAGTAATTTCTTGGCAATTTTTATATCCTACAGAGAAAAAGACAAATCCTAATACAAATAATATAATCAAAGTTGCTATGAATCTTCTTTTTCTGATTCTATTCATTCTCACGTTTCTCACCTCCTAAACAGTTCGTTTATCCATACTGTTGGGTATCCTATGTATTTTACTACTCTCCTAACTATTCCTAGTACTTCATCTTCACTGACCATTTCTACATCAACAGAATTGTTTGCATCTCCTTTTGTGTAGAAATATAGTTTAGAAGAAACTTCTTTTGTTTTTACTATTCTATGCGCTACTAGAATGTCATTTTTCTTAAATACTATTATGTCATCATTTTCTAAGTAATGTTTATCTATTTTTTCAAATATTATTGCATCTCCTCTTTCATAAATTGGTACCATTGAGTTTGATGCAATTGCTATCATTTGAAATTTAAATATACCTGATACTAATATAATTATTATTGTTAATAATATAATTATCGGTATTGTTATAAAGCTTATATTTATTCCGGTTAGTTTGTCTTTTCTTTTATTTTCCTCTTCTTTTGGTTTTAAATATTTTACTAATACTACATATATTGTAAATGGCATTATTATTCCAATTGCACTTTGCAAATAGTCTCCTAAGTCTGTCATTATTGGTAATATATAAATATACAAATTCATTATTATTTTATATACTATTACTGGTCTAAAACCATAATTACAAACTAAATATGTAGATAATAATTCTTGAGCTATTATTGGTAAAACAGTTACACATATAAATACAAATATATCATAATTATTATTTAATGAAAAAAAATTAGAAATTAATAATATATTAAATATTATCATTAACACTGTTAAAGTATAAATTGCTTTTTTTTCTGTTGGATTGTTTTTAATTATTATATATCTTAATCTTTCTGAAATCATTGTTATAACAAGTGTTGGAAACAATCCTTCTATCCAAATATATGGATTTAATGAAAATAATGTTTTACCAAATCCTAATATTAATCCTAATAAAAATATTATTATAAAATAAAATATTATTACTGCAAGCATTATTCTTGTTGCAGACCCTCTAAAAAAATTTGTATCTCTTTTTTTCTTGTAGACTAAATTTGCAATAAATAATAATACTCCAAACCCTATAATTGAAAGTAAATATTTTATAATATTGTTTTGTATAAAAAAGAGAAGAATACTTAAAAGTAATATAACACTTTCAAATTTATATATACTTTTTATATCTTGTTTCATAATTTTTGTTTACTCCAATTAAAATGCAATAGTCGCTATTTTGCTATTTAGAAAATAGCGACTTAAATAAACTACTATGTAGCTGATTGATAATCTAATTGACCTGTAACTGTTACTGTTACATCTTTTGATGGTAATTGAGCAGCATTTGCAGGTTGAATATACTCTACTCTAATTTTTACTGGATGTGTTGCATTATGTGCAGCATTTGCAGCTAAAGTTATACCAGAAATATTATCAGTTGTTTGAGTATATGGTGTTCCATTATTGTAAGTAATTGTATAATTAAAATAGTTTGCTAAATCTGTAGTATTTACTGTTGCACTATCACTATCTACTGCTGATAATCCCATAGTTACTTTTTTTAGTAAAGCATCCATTGAACCTTCATTAATTACATTTATTGTTGCTTCATAAAAATCTCCAGGTTTTTCTAATGTTACAGTAAATGCAAAATTAGTATCATTAGTATTTATTTGGGCACTTGTTGCTGAAGTTGATCCTGTACTTTCTGTTATACTATTTGCAACATAATGCACTTTCCATGGACTACCTTTTACTGTTACTGTACCATTAATAGTTAAATTTTGTGTATAGTACGCAAAACCTATTGTCATAAGTAATACAGCTACTATTAATAATAGCAACACTCCTCTTTCTTTTTTCTTTTTGTTCTCCATTTGTCTATTCCTCCTTTTTTATATCTAATTATATTTTACAAAAACCGACAATTACAGTCAATATAAACTTTATTACATTTTCATTACATTTATGTTACAAAGAAGAAAAAGCAGGAAATCTTACATAAGATTTCCTGCTTTCTTCTTTTTTCTTTCCCTATATCTTATTTCTTTATAACGTACATATGAAAGTATTAGAAGTAAAAATGATAATGTCAAAAATGTAGCTACTTTAGTTTGTAAAAATCCTATTATAATACCTAATAGTGGAAATGATAAAACTTTTTTTCCTATTACTTGACTTTCTTTTATATGTTCTTTATTAGGATATAAAGATTTATTTGATTTTGTTACATATATAGTATCTTCTGCACCTTTAGATTCTATTATTTTATATATTTTATCTATTCTTATTTTATTATTCACTTTATAAGCTATTATGTTTCCAACAATTAACTGATTTTTATTTGGTTTTTTTACAATAACTAAATCATTTTTACTTAAGTCTTTTTCCATATAACTTGTTTTCATTTGTAATAAACTTGTTCCAAACAGTTCCATATAATCTGTTTTATGGATTTTAGAACTTACTAAATATATAATATTATATGCAATCCCTAATATTAATAAAAAATATATAGTTTTTAATATTATTTTTTTTCTTTTCGTTTTTTTAACAAACTTAATATTATTTTTGTTGTTTTTTGTCGATTTGTTCAATTTTCTTTTCTCTCCTATTTTCTTTTCTTTCTTCTACTACTATTCTAAGAAAATATAAAATTAAAAGTATAAAAATAAAAATTAGAAATACGATTTGATTATTCAAAATGTTTATAATCTTTCCAATGAAGGGTATTCGAAGCACTTGCTTACCTAAAATATTTTCGTAAAAAACGCCTTCTGTATCTTCAACATTATTATTGTCTCCTTTTGTTATATAAACATTTTTATCATCTTTTCTTACAATTGAAGTTATTCTATGTGTAATTGTATTAGCTCCTTTTTTAAATGTTATTACATCTTTAACATTTAAATTATTTTCATCAACTTCTTTTACTACTACTACATCTCCGAACCTTAATATTTGGCTCCATACTATTTGTTGTAATTACATAGGCTTTATGTTTAAATATTGTTATATCTTCAATATTATTCATTGCAGAAATTGTTACTAAAACAATATTATAAATTACTATTGTAAGTAATATATCAATAAATCTTCTTAATATTCTTTCAGTATTTTTCCTTTTTTCTATAGACTCAATATCGTATTTCATAATTTCTTCCTCCTATATATTATTTTATAACTATATATTCATATGCTTCACCTACATATGTACCACTATCATATAGTTTATACACTAATTTATATGTTCCTGTTTTAAGTTCTGTTTTGAAATTGAATTGATTTGTATTTGAACTACTTGGAGTATTTGTTATTAAATATTCATTTAGCACATTAGTTGGAGTTAATATATCTGAAATATAGTCTTGTAAATCAACTAATGTATAATTATTAGAATATTCTTCATCATAATTTCTTCTGTATAAACAAATTGAGATACTTGGATTTGTAAATTTAGAAGAGTAATTTACTGTACTTGTAATTTGATTTGTTCCATCTTCATTTTTTCCAGTTGTTTTATCTATTATTTTAGCTTGGTCTCTTGTTATTACTTTTAGTCCATAAGCATCATTAATTATTCTAACATTAATTTCAGCTAGGTCTGATGCCTCTAATCCATAATAAATACCATCTGCTGAACCAAATGATTCAATTTTTATTACATAATCACCACTTGCTAAAGTTGTATTATCTTGTGTATTTACTTTCATTTTTGCAAGTACTTTTGTTACTTTATCTGCTATACATATTCTAGTTGTTCCATCAACTCTTGGATAATATCTTTGGCCATCTAATTCAAAATTTATTCCAAGTAAACTGTCATTATTTACTCTTGTTCCATTACTATCATAAAAACTAATTTTTAATCCTAATTTTTTATCAAAAAATTGTGTATCATATACTGTTTTTGAATTTACAATTCTTTGTGTTAATTCTGTTGTTGCATTTAAATTAAATGTATTACCTATATATACTGTTCCTGGGTCAACTGATGAATTTGAAATGCTTATTGTTGCCCCCTGTCCAGAATATACCGAATATTTCATTACATCTCTTTGAATTCCTAAAACACCTATCAATGTTTGATTTGTATTATCTCTTAATTCCATTAATAAAGAATTATTAATTATATTATCTGATATATTAGCATCTGAAAAATTTATTTGGAAAATATAGTTTTCATATATTAAGTTTTGTGAAGAATTATAATAAATATTACTTGCTGCTTGTTCATTAAACATATCATCTTCACTACCCATTGCTATAAAATCAGATAAATTATATACATATTTATTATTTGTTATATCACTTGCAGATACGATATAATAATAATATTTTTGTGTTACCATATCTAACATTGTTATTTTTGTATTAAGTGGAAATACATATGGTAAATCATTAGCATCTCTTGAGACAAGTGCTCTATGGTAATCTGAATAATCTTCATAGTAATCACTATCTGAAAAATTATTTATAAATAATGAATAATATGTAGAAAATGTACTATTGCTTGTTATAGATGTTTCTGTTGATGTAAATAATCCAAATTCTTGACCTGGTGTTATTGCAGCTTCATAAAAGTCATCTTGGAATAATTTTGTTGTCATTGTTATTACTATATCTATATAAGATATACTATAATTTAGATCATCAACAGGTGTTTGAACTTGAAATCTTATTCTTACTTCTCCTAATGGTTGTTGAATACTTAGATTTTGAGAATGGTAAAAACAAAAGTTTAATGTTGGTGTATAGGTTGAGCTGTCTGACATGTATGTTCTTGTTCCTGAATAACTTCCTCCATTTCTAGATAGAAATGTTGTATTTCCGCTAGTTCTCCAACCTAAATTACCTGTTTTCATTGATAAGCCATATACGCTATTTGCTGTATCTTCATCTGGCTCTATAGATTGAATACTTTCAGGCTCTACCAATGATATTCCCTCTTCCATTCCTGCTGAAAAACCTTGCATTGTAAATCTTATATTTGGATCTGAAAATCCTTGTAATAATAATTCATATGTACCAAGTGTTGCATATTTAGAAGCAATTAAATCCATTTCAAATGTTGTAACATCTAGTGCTTCTCCTACCATCCAAATATAATACACATCATCTTCTGGCGTAACTCCTATATAATCTTGTTTTATTATTCCTTCTTCATTATAATTTGTGTAAAAACCATCTGCATAAATATTATGTTCATCCATATGTTCTGCTAATGCATAAGAATTTAGTGAAAATGTTCCTTCATTTGTGATTTCTTCTCCATTGTCATATCCTGCATTATAAAAACCATTACTTGAACTTGGACTATTTTTATTTGTAAATAATCCTAAAAAGAACATTCCTGACACTTGTCCATAAGCTGTTACTTGCTCATTTGTTGCAATATTTAAATTTTTACCTTCAAGCATATAAATTCTGTTATCTACATTTTTGGTTACTTCTCCTGTTTGTTCATCTATTTCAAATGTTCCTTTTTGTTCTGTTCCGTTTACTACAGCGACGCTATCTAATTTGGTAAGTAAGTTTGCACCATTTGCTAAATAAAGTGTTGAGTTGTTTTTTAATTTTACTTCATCTACCCTACTTATTGAAAATAATACTGTTTTATACTCATTTGTTCTATCTGTTGCTCCAGCTAATACAATTGCTGAATTATCTATTGTTGCAAGTGTTGCTCTTTGAAGTGAAATATTATGTTTTGGATTTTCTGCTGTTCCATAATTTTTTATATTTAAGTAACTATCTCCTTCTGAACTTGATGCATTTCCTGAACCAAATATACTTCCTTTTATAGTATATTTAGTATGTCCATTTCCATCTATATTTATTTCAGTACCTTGTGTAACACTTATGAATGAGAAGTCATAATTTTCACTTCCTGATGCATTTGCTTCTCCTCCACCAAATACTGTACCTTCAATTTCAATATCACCTTTTGTTAAAGAATTATTATTAGTTACAGTATCATAACCAATATTTGTTACGGTATTTCCATATACTACAGAAGTATTAGCACCTCCATATACATTTCCACCAATTTTTCCACCAACAATATTTACAGTACTTGTTGAATTGTTATTT
>CAZBMU010000011.1:0-21857 GCA_964493175.1 uncultured Clostridium sp. | reverse complement strand
GAGGACTAAGTGAAAGGGTGCCACAAAATAATTTTAGAGATTCTTGTTTTATGTAGGGAACCGAGTAATGAAATAAAAAATAATATAATACATTTTGCCCTGAACATCCCTCATTCTAATAATTAACAATTTCAATTTTTCACTACAATCAATCATAAATAAAAAAATAATGACACTATCTCCCTTCCAGGAGTAGTGCCATATAATCAAGGAGTGTCCAAGATATATTTTTCTTTTTTCTCATAATGCGTATGTAATAATTCATGTGCTAAATCACTACCATAATTTCCAAAAAATTCTCCATAAATTTTTTGTAATACTGGATTTTCATGTGATTTTCTAATTTTACTTTTTTCATCTATTGTATAAATTGCATTTGATCTTAATTTAGCAATATCTAACTCTGAACGAATTTTAGAACTTTTAATTGGTTGTCCTCCACCCATTATGCATCCGCAAGGACAAGCCATTATTTCAACAAAGTCATAATCTGCTTTTCCCTCTCTAATTTCTTGTAAAATAATTCTTGCATTACTTAGTCCACTTGCAACTACGACTTTAATTTCCGTTCCTGCAAAATTAACTGTTGCTTTTTTTATTCCTTCTTGTCCACGTACATCATTAAATTCTATTTTTTCTATTGATTGTCCATTTAAAGTGTCTTGTGCTGTACGTAATGCTGCTTCCATAACTCCACCTGTTGCTCCAAATATTGCTGCTGCACCTGTTGCCTCTCCCATTGGATTGTCAAATTCAGTTTCTTTTAGTTTTTCAAATTCAATATTTGCCTCTTTTACCATTCTTGCAAGTTCACGTGTAGTTATTACATTATCTACATTCCAAAGTTCGTTATTTTTCATCTCTTCACGTTCACGTTCAAATTTTTTTGCAACACAAGGCATAATAGATACTACATATATTTTTGAAGGGTCTATTCCCTCTTTTTTTGCATAATATGATTTTAAAATAGCTCCAAACATTTGATGTGGTGATTTACAACTTGATAGATGTTGTAGTTGATCTGGAAAATTCATTTCTGCAAATTTTACCCAACCAGGACAACATGAAGTAATCATAGGTAAATCTCTCTTATTTGTAAATCTTTCTATAAATTCATTAGCTTCTTCTGTTATTGTAAAATCTGCACCTGTATTTGTATCAAATACTTTGTCAAAACCTAATCTTTTTAAGCTTGAAACCATTTTTCCTGTTGCATTTGTTCCAATTGGCATTCCAAATTCTTCTCCTATTGCTACTCTAATTGCTGGAGCTGTTTGTGCAATAACATAAGTATCTGGATCTCTTAATTTTGTCCATATTTCTTCTATTGATTCTTTTTCATGTAAAGCACCTGTTGGACATGATTCTATACATTGACCACAAAATGTACAATTTACATCATTTAGACTTCTTCCTTCTATTGTTGATACACTTGAGTTAAACCCTCTATTTGAAACACTTATTGCTCCAATATTTTGAACATTTTTACAAGTAGCAACACATCTTCTACAAAGAATACATTTGTTGAAATCTCTAACTATTGAAGGTGATTTATCATCGATTTCATGTTCTAACATTTCACCTTCATAATTAATTTTATTTATATTATACTTCTTGGCAAGCGATTGTAGTTCACAATTTCCTGAACGAATACAAGTTAAACAATCCTTATGATGATTTGATAGTAACAAATCTAATACTGTTCTTCTTGCATCCATTACAGCTTTTGTATTAGTATGAACTATCATTCCTTCTTCTACTTTTTGAATACAAGATGTAGCAAAGCCTCTTCTACCTTCTATTTCAACAATACACATTCTACAATCACCTGCATTGTTTATATCCTTTAAAAAACATAGAGTTGGTATATCAATTCCAGCTTGTTTAGCAGCTTGTAATATAGTAGTACCAGCTTTAACTTTAACTTCTTGACCATCAATAGTAAGAGTTACAATATTTTCTTCCATTTTTTCATCTTCTTTCTATTATTTTTCTATCTTTTGAATTTTAGTTAATTGCATGAAATGGACAAGACCTAATACATGTACCACACTTAATGCATTTTTCTTGATTTATCACACGCTTAGTTCCTGGTCCTTCTCCTTCAATAGCACCTACAGGACAATTTTTTTGACATAGGCCACAACCTTTACATAATTCTTTATTAATATTAATTTTTGAAATAGCCTTACATTCATTTGCTCTACATTTTTTATCTACTGCATGTTCTATATATTCATCTCTAAAATATTTTAAAGTACTAAGAACAGGATTTGGAGCACTTTGTCCTAGTCCACATACACTTGCATTTCTAATATCATTTGCTAATTGTTCTAATTTGTATATATCTTCTTCTTCACCTTTTCCTTCACATAATTTTTCTAATATTTCTAACATTCTTTTTGTACCAATTCTACAAGGAGTACATTTACCACAACTTTCATCTACTGTAAATTCTAAATAAAACTTAGATAAAGCTACCATACATTTGGTATCATCCATTACAATTAATCCACCAGAACCCATCATAGAACCAATTTCTTTTAAAGATTCATAATCTATAGGAGTATCAAGGTGTTCTTTAGGAATACATCCACCTGATGGACCTCCTGTTTGTGCTGCTTTAAAATCTCTACCATTTGGAATTCCTCCACCAATATCATATACTATTTCTCTTAGCGTTGTTCCCATAGGTACTTCAACTAATCCTATATTATTTACATTTCCACCTAAAGCAAATACTTTTGTTCCTTTTGAATTTTCAGTACCAATACTTGAATACCATTCAGCACCATTTAAAATAATTCTAGTAATATTTGCATATGTTTCAACATTATTTATTAAAGTTGGTTTTTCCCATAATCCTGAATTTGCAGGATAAGGTGGTTTTACTCTAGGTTGACCTCTTTTTCCTTCAATTGATTCTAGTAGAGCAGTTTCTTCTCCACATACAAAAGCTCCTGCACCTAATCTAATTTCAATATCAAAATTAAATCCTGTTCCAAATATGTTTTCTCCAATTAGTCCATAATCCTTTGCTTGTTCAATTGCAATTCTTAATCTTTGTACAGCTATTGGATATTCTGCTCTAACATATATAAATCCTTTATTTGCTCCTATTGAATATGCAGCAATAGCCATTGCTTCTATAACTGAGTGTGGATCACCTTCTAATATGCTTCTATCCATAAATGCACCCGGATCTCCCTCATCTGCATTACAAACAACATATTTTATATCTCCATCAACAGCTTTAGTTAATTCCCATTTCTTGCCTGTGGGGAAACCTGCTCCTCCTCTACCTCTTAAACCAGATTTTGTTATTTCTTCTATTACTTGTTCTGGAGTCATAGATGTTAAAACTGTTTCTAAGGCTTTATATCCATCAAAAGCTATGTATTCATCAATATTTTCTGGATTTATTAATCCACAATTTTTTAATGCAATTCTTTTTTGTTTTTTATAAAAATTTAATTCATCTAATTTATTAACTAAAGTTCCATCAATATCCCTGCAAAGTAATCTATCAACTTTTTGCCCTTCTATTATATGTTTTTGAATTATTTCTTCGCAATCTTCTGGCTTTACCATTGCATAAAAAGTATCTTCTGGCCTAATAATTACAATTGGACCTTTTGCACATAAACCAAAACAGCCAGTTTTTATAACTCTTACATTTTCTATATTTTTTTCCTCAATTATTCTTTTAAAATTTTCTAATATTTTAGGTGATTTAGAAGAAGTACATCCAGTACCATGACAAACTAAAATATGTTTTTCTCTAGTATCCGCTTCTGTATTAACTCTTAAATCTAATTCTTTTCTTTTTGAATCTCTAATTTGTTTAATTTCATCTATCGTTTTCATTTTATTTACCTCCATTTTGTATTAGGACATCTAGCACTTCATCTAATTTTTGTACAGTAGCTTTTCCATAAACCTCTCCATTTACTGTAAATACAGGTGCTAATCCACATGCACCAACACATCTCATTGGTTCAATTGTAAACATTCCATCTTCAGTTGTTTGCCCTTCTTCAATTTTTAATCTTTCCTTTAATCTATCCATGATTTTCTGAGAACCTTTTACATAACAAGCTGTTCCAAGACATACTGATATTTTGTATTTTCCTTGTGGTTCTAAAGAGAATCTAGAATAGAATGTAACTACCCCATATATTTCAGCCATAGGTATATCTAGATAATTTGATAATTCTTTTTGAGCATCTACTGGAATATAACCATAATGCTCTTGAATTTCATTGAGCATTTGTATTAAATTATCTTTTTTAGGTAAATATTCTTCTAATAGTTTTTGCATAAATTCATCCATATTTTTTCCTCCGTTTTCTTATTTCATTTTAATTATAACATAACTTTTAAAAAAATAAATATATTAATCAAAATTTATAAAAATTGGCAAAAATGATTCTGTTTTATTGCAAAATTTTCTCTAATTCTTTTATTTTATCTCTTATTTCTGCTGCTTTTTCAAATTCCATTTTTGCTGCATATTCTAGCATTTCGTCTGTTAGTTTAGATATAGTAGTTTTAATATCGTCATCTTTTTCTAATTTATATTCAACACTTATGTCTTCTACATTAATTGCAGATATTGAATCTCTTACTGATTTACTTATTGTTTTAGGTATTATTCCATGTTTTTCATTATATTCTTTTTGAATTTTTCTTCTTCTATTCGTTTCAGAAATTGCTTTTTCCATACTTTCTGTAAGTTCATCTGCATACATTATTACAGTTCCATCAGTGTTTCTTGCAGCTCTACCTATAGTTTGTATTAAAGACCTTTCTGAACGTAAAAAACCTTCTTTATCAGCATCTAATATTGCAACTAAAGAAACCTCTGGTATATCTAATCCTTCCCTTAATAAATTTATTCCAACTAAAACATCAAATTCCCCAAGTCTTAAGTTCCTTATAATTTCCATTCTTTCTAATGCTTTTGTATCTGAATGCATATAATTTACCTTGATATTTAGTTCTTTTAAATAAGCAGTTAAATCTTCAGCCATTTTTTTAGTTAATGTTGTAACTAAAACTCTTTCTTTTCTTTGAGTTCTTATTCTTATTTGTTCTATTAAGTCATCAATTTGATTAGCAACAGGTTTAACCTCAATTTTAGGATCTAAAAGTCCAGTTGGTCTAATAATTTGTTCTACAATATTTTCTTTAGCATGTTCTTTTTCATATTCTGCGGGTGTAGCACTAACAAATATAACTTGATTTATTCTTTCTTCAAATTCTTTAAATGTTAAAGGTCTATTATCAAATGCTGATGGTAGTCTAAAACCATAATTAACTAAAGATTCTTTTCTAGCTCTATCTCCATTATACATAGCTTTTACTTGTGGTATTGTTGCATGTGATTCATCTATTAATAGTAAGAAATCGTCTGGGAAATAATCAAATAGTGTATATGGAGGACTTCCTGCTGGTCTTCCACTAATATGACGTGAATAATTTTCTATACCAGAGCAAAATCCAGTTTCTTTCATCATTTCCATATCAAAATTTGTTCTTTCTTCTATTCTTTGAGCTTCAATAAGTTTATTTTGAGACTTAAAATATTTTACTCTATCTTCCATTTCTTGTTCTATAGTTACTAATGCTTTTTCCATTTTATCTTTGGTTGTTACATAATGTGATGCAGGTGAAATTAAAATATGTTTTCTTGTTCCAATTGGGTTACCTGTTAATGCGTTAATTTCAGTAATTTTTTCAATTTCATCGCCCCAGAATTCTACTCTTACAGCATTTTCTGATTCATTAGAAGGATAAATCTCTAAAATATCTCCTTTTGCTCTAAATGTTCCTCTTTTAAAATCAATTTCATTTCTAGTATATTGCATTGTAATTAATTTTTTTAGTACTGTGTCTCTTGATTTTTGCATTCCTGGTCTTAAAGATAACATTAAACCTTGATAATCGATTGGATCACCTAATCCATAAATACAAGAGACAGATGCAACTATAATTACATCTCTTGTTTCAAATAAAGATAATGTTGCAGAATGACGTAATTTATCTATTTCATCATTTATTGATGCATCTTTTTCAATGTATGTATCTGTTGAAGCAACATAACTTTCTGGTTGATAATAATCATAGTAGCTAACAAAATACTCTACATTATTTTCTGGAAAGAATTCTTTAAATTCTGAATATAATTGTCCGAGCAAGTGTCTTATTATGTGCTAAAACTAGCGTTGGTTTTTGTACTTTATTTATTATATTTGCCATTGTAAATGTTTTACCACTTCCAGTAACTCCTAATAAAGTCTGAAATTTTTTTCCAGACTTTATTCCTTTACTTAAGTATTCAATTGCTTCAGGTTGGTCACCTGTCGGTTTATAATTTGAAACTAATTTAAACATTTTTTCTCCCTTTATTAAAAACCTATTATCTTATTATACATTTCAATTGCATAATTATCAGTCATTCCTGAAATATAATAAATTATAGCTTTATAATAATCTATATCATTATTCAAATCAAATAAAACTTTATTTTTTAAATATTCTGCTCTTTCTAAATTCCAATAGGATTTTAACCAATCTATAAAGTCTTTTATGACTTTAGGATGCATCTCCTCCATTTTACTCCTATTTTTATAAGTTTCTTTTAATGTTTCATAAATAGTATATATTATAGTTTTAAAATATTGTCTTGAAGTGATTAATTTATCAGATAAATAAATATTTTTATAATTAAACTGTTTTATTTGATTTAGCATTTCAAATGTTTCATCAGAAAAACATAAACCATTTTCTGGTGATGAATTTTGACATAAATCATAAATTAAATTGTTTATAATTACAGTATTGTTTATTACATCTTCGGAGTTGGGGTTTATTAGTTTATATAATTCATCTAAATGTTTATCTAAAATTCCCAAAGTCTTTGCATCTTCAATATCTCTTCCTAAATATGATATTTTATCAGATATTTTTACAACACAACCTTCCCATGTATATGGCAAATACTGATTTGGAAATTCATAATTATTTAAATCTATATATTCTTCTCTTGGCTTTATTTTATTTTCATCTATTTCGCCACAGTGAGATATTATCCCATCTCTTACACCATAGGTTAAATTTAAATTTTGCTTATTTCCCTTATTATCTTCTAAAAGTTCTATATTATCTACCATATTTAATCCATTTTTTTCATGCCAAAATGTTTCTCCTATATCTCTTTTAGATATTTCAGATAATATTTTTTCTCCTTCATGTCCAAATGGACTATGTCCTATATCATGAGCAGTTGCTATTGCTCTCGTAAGTTCAACATTTAATCCTAAATATTTTGCTATTGTGTAACTAATAGATTCAACATGCATAACATGTTCTATTCTTGTACATACGTGGTCATTTTCTGGAGAGAAAAAAACTTGAGTTTTATGTTTCAATCTCCTAAAAGCAGTACAATGTAATATTCTTGTATAATCTCTTTCAAATTCAGTACGAATGTCATTATTTCTAGAATAAAGCTTATTTTCTCTTTTTATTATATTTTCCCATTTAAGATTATTTTTTGTAGATGAATAGTCTTTAAATACATATTTCATAAATTTCCTCCATTTATTGCCATTCTGTCGTTGCTGGTGGTTTACTAGTAACATCATAAATAATAAAATCTATTTTATCATCATATTTTTCTTCAATTTCTTTTACAATTTTTTGTAAATCTTCTTTATTTACTTCTTTTCCAATTTCACCAGGTCTTCCTGTCATAAAGTCGTTTGTAACAAATGTCCTTATTGCTACTGAATATTTTTTGTTAATCCCTATTGGTATTAATACTGCAAATGTTTGGCTTACTTTTGCATTTTCTAAATTACTTGTAACTATTTTGTCTAATTCACGAAGTAATTCAACGTTTTCGTCATTTATTCTCATGTTAAAACATTTAATTTTTTCTTTAATATTCGATTTATTTAAAATATATCCAACTCTATTTATAGAATGAATACTATCTGTTATTTCTTTTGCTTTATTAGTTATTTCATTCCAATTAAAATCTAACTTTTTTCCTTCAATTAAACATAAATTTCTATAGCTTCTACTATCTCCTTGTACCCCAACTGATTTAATTGGAAGAATAGACCCATTTTCATTGCTATTTTCTAATATTTTATGTAATTTATTTATATCATTCAAATCTATTTCTATTTCTTCACTTTTATCATGACAAATTAATCTGATAGCTAAGCCTGGACCTGGAAACGGCTGTCTCGATGCTATACTTTCTTCTAATCCTAATTTTCTTGCAACTTTTCTAACCTCATCTTTATGCCAATCACTATTTGTTTCAACTATTAATCCTTTCTTTCTTGCTTCTCTAACTATTTCTACATCATTATGATGTGTTTTTATTTTATGTGCAAATCCACTTATATCTGGATTTCCACTTTCTATTAAATCTGGTCGTAAAGTACCTTGTGCAATAAAAGTATTTTTAGGATCTAGTCCTAATTTTTCTATTACATTATTAGCTATTTTTATAAATATTTCTCCAATAATTTGTCTCTTTGTTTCAGGATCAATAGTATCTATTAATGGTCCAAGTTTTTTTCCATTAACTTCAACTATTGTATTAAAAAAATAATCTTTCGCATTTTCTCTAATTAAATTTTTTAATCCTAGTTTTTTTAAATTTTCACATATAATATCACTCTCTTTTTTTCTCATAAATCCTGAATCTATATGTATCGCAAAAATATTATCTGCTGGCAGAGCTTTTACTAGTAATGCAGCTGTTACTGCAGAATCAACCCCTCCACTAACAAGTACAATTATTTTATTATTTCTTACTTTTTCTTGTATCATCTTTATAGATGTTTCTATTCTATCTTCTAATGCATAAACATCTTTATATTCAGCAACAATTCTTATAAAATTTTCAAGCATTTTCATTCCATTTTCAGTTAAATCAACTTCAGGATGAAATTGAAAACCATACATTTTTTTATTATCATTTCCTATTGCTGCAATTGCGTCTCCTGATTTTCCGATTATTTTAAAACCTTTTGGCGTATCTTTTACAGTATCTCCATGACTCATAAGAACTTGTTGTTTTTCAGTTAGACCATAAAAAATAGGTGAATTAGTATTGATAATTATTTCACATTGTCCATATTCTTTTTTTATACTACTATCAACTATTCCTCCAAAATAATCTGACATTAATTGCATTCCATAACATATTCCAAGTATAGGAATTCCTAATTCAAAAATTTTTTTGTCAAAATTCAGTCTTTGCGCTTCTCCAATATTATTTGGTCCACCAGATAAGATAACAGATTTATATTCTTTTAATTTTTCACTTTTAACGTTAATAGGAAATATATCTGATTTAACACCCAATTCTCTTATTCTTCTATCTATAACTTTTGTATATTGTCCTCCACAATCTAAAATAGCTAACTTTTCCATATAAATCCTCCTACTATCATTATAATACTATTATTATACTATAAATCATTTTTAGGGTCAATTAAATTTTTTTTATAATTTTACTAGACAGTTTCTTTTCTTTGTGTTATTATATTAAAGTAAACTAATGAATAAGATATTTAATATTGGAGGTTAAAAATGATTAAAACTACTACTTTAAAAATTATTTTTATAATATCTATAATCTTATTATTTATAGGATTCAATTATTATTGTTACGCTGTAGACTTAAATATAACAGATGATCTAACAAGTGACTTTTCTAATAACACATCAGAAAACAATACTTCTGAAGATGAATCAGATTCAGACTCTGATACAGATACAGAAAATGATAATAACACTTCCGATGATGAAAATGAAGAAACAAATACTGATACTAGTGATAATAGCACAGATTATTATGCAAATAATGACATTGATGAAGATTCTGAAGAAACAACTAACTCTAATACTACTTCAGCTACAGTTTCAAATTCATTACCAGAAAGCAATTTAGGTTTATCTAATATTATTAATATATTATTGATTGTTATTGGAATTTTACTTATACTTCTTTCCATTGCAATTTTAATTAGATTAAAAAATTGAAAAATTTACAATTTAATATTTTTTAAATATAAATCTAAAAAAGTCCTTTAAAATGGACTTTTTATTTTTTAGAATTTTTTGTATGTATATTTTATTAAATATTTTTAATAATATTAATAGAATTTGTTTTTATTTATATTAAGAACATTTTTTTAAATTATAATAGGAGGATAATTTTATGTACAAAAAATTATTAATAGGAACTATTATTCTTGTTGCCTCTATTTTTATATTTTCATATTGTTTTGGAGCAGACAATAATATGACTCAAGATATTAGAAACACAGCTAACAACGTAACAAATGGCATAAGAAATACTATAGGAAATGCAGAAAATACGATTGAAGGTGCTACTAATAATGTTGCTGGTGCTTCAAGAAATACAACTAGAAATATGGAAAATAATGATAACGGTAATAAAAATAATAATAATGCCGATTATAATGCAACAAGAACAGCTACAGGAACAACTGGTGGTAGTACAACTTTTATGGGAATGACAGCAACTACGTGGACCTGGTTAATCATGGGTATTGCAGCTTTTGCAATTATTGCCTTAGTTTGGTACTATTCTACAAAATTACGTTCTTCAGATTATAATGAAAAACACTAAAATGTAAACAATTCAGATATTCATTTGTTCTGAATTGTTTTTTATTTTCCTTTATGGTATAATACATAAAGAAATGAGGTTATATATATGGAAAAGAAAATAATAGCCAAAAATCCTACAGCATATCATAATTATAATATTGAAAATAGATTAGAAGCTGGAATTGTATTATCTGGTACAGAAATTAAATCAATTAGAAATGGAAAAATTAATTTAAAAGATACATATGCAGTTTTAAAAAAGAATGAAGTTTTTATTATTGGAATGCATATTAGTCCATATGAACATGGAAATATTTATAATAAAGATCCTTTAAGAGATAGAAAACTATTATTAAATAAAAAAGAAATAGAAAAACTTTTAATTTTAACAAAACAAAAAGGATATAGCCTAGTTCCAATTAATTTATATTTCAAAGGTAATTTTGTAAAATTAGAATTAGGAATTGGAAAAGGAAAAAAACTATATGATAAACGTCAAGTTATTGCAAAAAAAGATGCTCAAAGACAAATTGAAATTAATTTAAAAAATAATTTGAGGACGAATTAATCGTCCTCTTCATATTTATATTTTATTACTTGAGCCAAAAACATCAACCATTTTATGTTTTACAGTTTGTTTAATTAATTCTCTGGCATTTCCTAAATATTTTCTTGGATCAAAAGCAGATGGTTCTTCTACAAAAGTTTTTCTAATTCCTGCTGTCATAGCTAATCTTAAATCTGTATCTACATTTATTTTTGATATTCCAGATTTACTTGCTTCATTTAATATTTCATCCGGAACGCCTTTTGCACCAGGTAATTCTGCTCCATATTTATTGCATATTTCAACTAATTCTGGAATAACAGTAGATGCACCATGTAATACTATAGGTATATTTGGTATTTTTTCTTTTATTTGTTTAAGAATATCAAACCTTAATTTTGCTTCCCCTTTAAATTTGTATGCTCCATGACTTGTACCAATTGCAATAGCTAAAGAGTCACAACCTGTTCTTTTTACAAATTCTTCTGCTTGAACTGGATCTGTATACATAGCATCAGCTTCAGAAACATTTACATCATCTTCAATTCCTGCTAGTTTTCCAAGTTCGGCCTCTACTACTACGCCTTTTGAATGTGCATAATCTACAACTTGTTTAGTTAGTGCAATATTTTTTTCAAAATCATATTTTGAACCATCAATCATAACAGATGTAAAACCTGCATCAATACACATTTTTGCAGTTTCAAAATCCGGACCATGATCTAAATGAATTGCAATTGGAATTTCTGGATGTTCTTCTACAGCTGCTTCAACCATCTTCATTAAATAACCTATCCTTGCATATTTTATTGCACTACTTGATGTTTGTAAAATTACTGGAGATTTTGCCTCTGCTGCTGCATCTACAATTCCTTGAATTATTTCCATATTATTAACATTAAATGCTCCTATTGCAAAACCTTCTCTCATTGATTTTTCAAACATTTCTTTCGTTGTTACTAACATTTTTATCATTCCTTCCTTATTTTATTTTTATTTCAAAGTTATTGTATGTCTATTTTTTAAATATGTCAAGAGTGATTTGGGGACGTCCCCAAATCCCCTTAATCTTTTTCATAACTTGCACACATTGATTCATCAGGTTTCTTTGTATCGCATCCTTGCATTGGTGAAACATGAATTGCATCTAATATACATTTTGCATGTTTAATATTATTGTATTTACAACTTGCAACAGTACAATTTATTTTTTGATTTTTCTCCATTTGCACATACCTCCATATTTCTTAGTCATAGAACAAAACAAGTTCTAGATATATTATGTGGAGTTTTAAAAATATTAATCATTTTTCATGTTTTTATTTAAACATTTTTTATCAGGTTCTTTAAAACTTAAATACCAACTAATTCCATTTTTATTCTCATCTATATTTTTTACTCTTTCTTCTAACTGTTTATATGTTTGTGGTAATGGTATAATTATAGGCTGATTTGGTATCCAATTTGCAGCAGTCATTCCTTGCATACAATCTGCCATCTGTAGAGCTTCAACTGTTCTTAATATTTCTGGTATAAATCTTCCTACATTCATTGGATAAATAAAAATTGTTCTTACTATTCCTTTATCATCAATAATATAGACATTTCTTACTGTTGATGTATTGCTAATATCTGATGCTATCATACCATATTTTCTTGATATCTCTCCGCTTCTGTCTGCAACTATAGGAAAAGATAATTTTATTCCAGTTCTACAATAAATATCATATACCCAAGCTAAATGTGAGCTATTACTATCTATACTTAATCCTAATAGTTCAGTATTTATCTTTTGAAAAAAAGGAAAAGCTCTTTCAAAAGCAATCATTTCCGTTGTACAAACTGGTGTAAAATCTCCGGGATGACTAAAAAAAACAAGCCATTTTTCTTTGTAATCATTTAAACTTATCTTTCCAAAAGTCGTTTCCGCTTCAAAATCAGGTGCTTTTTGTCCTATTTTTACATTTCCATTCATCATTAATTCATAATCCATAATAATAAAAACTCCTCTCATATTTTTGTTTATAATATGAGAAAAGTTTTATTTAAGTGAATTATTATTTATACATCTTCTTTCTTTACATTATTTTTATTAGGAGATTTCTTTATTAATTTTAAAATCTTGCTAAATTTAGTTGTATTTTCAAAATTATCATCATTTTCTTTAGCTATTATTGGATGAATTTCATATTTTATATTAAAAATTTTAAAATCATCTAATTCATTTTTTTCTAAGCAATCTAAATATACATTTAATTCATCTAAATTTCTACATGCGGAAATTATAGCCGGATGAAGGTATCTTTTAAACATCATTTCAACTGGTAATGTTAAAGTATATAAAGATTTGCTCTCATCACTTTTTGATATAAGATTTATTGTTTCATTATATCTTGATAAAAACTGAAATTTATAGTATGAAAGTGGTTTAGTATATTTATTTATTATAACTTCCTCAGGTGATTTAAAATTACTTTCTTCACAATTTAATAATTCTTCAATTTCATTTGAAGTATAAGGCAAAACAACTTTATCTTGTATTTCAGATATAAGTAAAGTATCGTTATTTTCAATTTTTTTAACTTTTTCAAATTCATTTTTAATCATAATTATTCTTCCTCTTTATATTTTGGTATATTATACATTTCGCGAGCTTCTTCTCTTAAAGCTTTCTTTTCCTCTGTCAAAATTATGTGTAAATAAATGAGTATAACTATTAATATAATTATAGTAACTTCTATTCCAGTTAAAAGTTTAGTAGAAATTTTTCCACCATTATCTAATCTATAAATTACCTTTCCTTTTATTTGTTCATAATTTACCAATTCAGCATCTGGTCCACTGTTATTATCTCCTTTTGTTTGAAATAGTATTCTACCATCATCAGTTTTTGAAATTTGAATTACTCTATGTGTAGTTGTATTTTTTTCATTATCTGTATAATAAGTTATAATATCATTTTCTTCAATTTCATCTATATTTACCTGTTTTATAACTATTAAATCTCCCTTATTATATGTTGGTTCCATACTATTTGTGGTAACCACATATTTTTTAAAACCAAAAATACTTATATCTTTTTCTTTTTTTATATAAACTGAAAATGCTGTGTCAATTAGTACTAAAAATGTTACTATCACAAATGTAAAAAATATAAATTTGTAAAATTTTCTTCTTTTTCTTTTTTTAGCATTTTTTTTCTTTATCATATCATTTGTATATATCATTTATTATTTCTCCTTTTTATAACCAACTTTCTTTTCTTTTAATATATAATTTTTTATATATTTGAATAATAAAAATATATATTAATAAAAGTATTATAATCCATATTAAATATATATATGGTAATTTACTTAAATCAAAAATAGTTGCTATATTTGTAAATGTTATTATTAATGTAATTATTGTAATTGCAAAGGTTGAAAATAATAATTGTTTTGATGATTTACTTTTTATAAAAGGTGTTTTATCTGTCCTGATCATATGGATTATTAATGTCTGTGATATTATTCCAAATGCAAACCAACCAGTTTGGAAAAGAACCTCTTTGTCTGGAGTATCAAATTTAAATATAAATAATAATATTGCAAAACATAGCATATCTAAAAAAGTACTTATTGTTCCAAAAACAAACATGAATTTTTTAATTTCATTTGTATTCCATTTTTTAGGTTTTTCTATAAATTCTTTGTCAACATTATCAAAAGGCATTCCAATTTGTGCAAAATCACATAATAAGTTTTGTATTAATATATGAATTGGAAGTAATGGTAAAAATGGCAAAAATAAACTCGCAATTAATACTGAAATGGTATTTCCAAAATTACCACTTGTAGCCATTTTTATATATTTCAAAATATTAGTAAATGTCTTTCTACCATTTATTACACCTTGTTCTAAAACATTTAAGTCTTTTTCTAAAAGTATAATATCAGCTGTTTCTTTTGCTATATCAACTGCTGTATCTACTGATATTCCTACATCTGCTTGTTTTAAAGGTGGACTATCATTTATTCCATCTCCCATATATCCAACTGTATTTCCATTTTTTTGATAAATTCTAACAATTCTTTGTTTTTGAAGCGGTGATAGTTTTGAATATAAATGACAATGTTTTACTTTTTCTTTTAATTCTTCATCAGTTAAATTTTCTATTTCTTTTCCAGTTAATCTACCTGCAACTTCAATTCCAACTTTTTCACATACATTTAAAGCTACACCTTCACTATCTCCTGTTAATACTACTATATCTACTCCATGTCTTTTTAGAGCTGAAATTGCTTGTTTTGCACTTTCTTTTGGTGGATCTAAAAAGCCAATAAATCCAATTAAAACCATATTAGATTCATCTTGTATTCCAAATGTTTCAACCCCATTTATATCATTTTTTTGTGCTATAGCAAGAACTCTTAATCCTTCATTATTATATTTTTCATAAATCTTATATGCTTTATCTTTTGCTTCTTGAGTTAAATCATAGGCTGTTCCATCTATATCTATAAAAGAACATATTGACAATATCTCGTCAACGGCACCTTTAGTTATTAATTGTCTTTTTCCATTTTCATCTTTTAAAACAACGCTCATTCTTCTTCTAGCAAAATCAAAAGGAATTTCATCTTCTCTTATATATTTTTCTTTTAAAATGTTTAAATTTTCCTTTTCTGCTCTTGAAATAATTGCTACATCAATTAAATTTTTTAACCCTGTTTGGAAATAACTATTTAAAAATGCATGTTTTAAAATTCTTAAATTTTCATTTCCATTAACATCCATATATTTCTCTAAAACTATTTCATCTTCTGTTAATGTGCCTGTTTTATCTGTACATAAAATATTCATTTCACCAAATGTTTGAATTGCACCTAATCTCTTTACAATTGTTTTCTTTTTAGACATTTCAACTGCCCCTTTGGCTAAAGTTGATGTCATAATAACTGGTAACATTTCAGGTGTAAGCCCAACTGCTATTGTAATAGCAAATAATAATGATGACCACCAATCAGTTTTTGAAATTAAATTTAGAACAAGTATTATTGGAAGCATTATTGTCATAAATTTAATAAGTAGTTTGCTTATACTTTCTACACCTTTTTCAAAACTATTTTTTTCATTCACAGTATATAAGGATTTTGCCATATTACCAAAATAAGTATTAACACCTGTTGCAATTACTATCGCAGTTGCTGTTCCACTAACTATATTTGTTCCCATAAATCCAATATTTGAAATATCTGTTATTACTTCAAAATCTTTAGATATCGAAAATTTCTCAACAGGATTTGATTCACCTGTGAGTGACGCTTGATCTATAAATAAATCTTTTACTTCTAGAAATCTAACATCTCCTGGAATCATATCTCCTGATGAAAGTTTCAAAATATCTCCTGGTACTATATTCTCTACTTCTTCTATTGATATAACACCATCTCTTATAACATCAATTTTGTTTGTTATCATACTTTTTAATTTTTTTGCTGCTTTATCTGATTTAGTTTGTTGAACAAGTGATATTATTGCAGAAATTATTACTGTACTTACTATTAATATAAAAGTTGCAAAATCTTTATTTTTCGGAATTACTATATCTGTAATAAATGTAACAATAGCAACTAAAATTAGAACTATATTAAATGGGTTTATTACAGCTTCTTTGATTTTATGAACCCATGTATTTTCATTTTTTATTTCTATTGAATTTTTGCCATAATAATCTAATCTGTCTTCTAATTCAATAATACTAATACCTTTATCTGAGGAATTAAACTCTTTATATAGTTCTATATTATTTAGTTTACTATATTTTTTAAATTTATCTTCCAAATCTAAGGTTTTATTCAAATTTTTCATAAATTTCTCATCCTTGTTTTAATCTTAAATAACCAAGTTCATTCCATATATTATAAGCTAAATTAAGTCTAAATACTAATGTAGGTTTTGCTCCTGCTCTATTTTTATCTACAACACATGCATAATATCTTACATCTGGATCGTCAAATTTTTCTAATGGATAGTATTGTGTATCAACTTCTTTTAAGGAATACTCATAATTTTGCAAAGTATCTCTATTTATTTGTTTCATTAGTGTTAAAGTATCTAATACCTCTTTTACAGTTCTGCTAACTGCTAAATCATTAACATTTAAATTTATTGGAAGTGTATCACTTTCTGCTAATTGTAATGTAGAACAAATATATAAATTAAAATTTTGTGCTAAATTTGAAAGTATTGTTGCTGTTTTCTTTAATTCTTCACCTATACCAATATTGGCTGTATCTGTTTTTAGAGTGTCATAAAATACATATTCTATTTGCTCTTTATAATAATAGTTCATAATTACTTTTCTAAGTTCATCGTTTGTGTGATCAGTAATATTTATAAAATATATTGAATTTTTGATTTCTTTATTAACCCAATCCGTTATTGCAACAACTTTTTTGAAATCTGAAGAAATTTTTAAAAGTCTTTTTACAAAATCTCCCTGTTTTTCACCTTTATTTTTTTCAACATAACCATTTTCATCAACTTGAACTTCATTTGGATTATCTGGCCTAAATTTAAATTCTAATAATTCTCCTTCAGAAATAGTTACATCTTGCCCATGCATTTCTTTTATTTTCGGATTATTAATAATTGTTGTAATTAAACAAAGTTTCATTTTTTCTTCTGACATTTCATTTGAAATTACTAAAACTTTCTTTTTATGAACTAAAGCAGTATGTGCTGCAAGATTCATAGTTAATCTACTTTTTCCAGCATTTGAAGGCATTGCAATAGCCATTGTTTCACCTTTTCTTATTCCTTTAAAAACATTATTAAGGATTGGAAAAGGTAATTCTAAACCATTTCTTAAATTATTTTCTCCTATTTCTAAAAAATCTGTTAAATTTTCATTTAATATAGCTCTTTTAAATTTTTCTGTATCATTTATTTGTACAATAGCACTTTTAATTTCTTCAATTGACATTTTATCATATAAAATATAATCTGTAATTTCTACAACTTTATCTTGAATATTTTTTACAGGTATTGCAAGATAATTCTTTCTTAAAATAAATAATTTTTTTAAGTCTAAATAGATTTTTTCCATATCATAGTTTTTATTTTCAACATTAGATTTTAATTCATTTTTTAACATATATACTCTTTCAGAATCTTTTGCAAAATTAAAATTTTGTTTAGCTACTTCAGGTGTATACGCTCCACCTTCTGTAAATAAAACGCTTTTATATACATTTAGTATTTCATCATCTTCAAAATAACATTCATCATATAAAAAATAATATTTTACAATCAATTTTGGATCTGAAAGTAAAAGTCCCATATAAATTCGTTCCAATTCAACATTACATAGTTTTTTCGGATATACTCCTTCTTCTTCGATTTTTTCTTCAATTTCTTCTATATTTTCGTCAGGTTCTTCTTTTATATTGTTAAGTTGTTCAATCTTTCTTAAAGCTTCCTTATAATCTTCATTTAATAATTTTTCTTTTATTTCTTCAATAATATCTATATTTTTTTCTGTAACAGGTATATTGTTTAAAATTTCATATATTTTTTGAATTTTATCTTTTTCCATTTTTATTCCTCCATTTTTTCTTAATTATATACTTTTGATACATTTTTAGCAATAGATTTTTTATAAAAAATATGATATACTATTCACGGTGATTTAAATGGCATTTGATGGAATTGTAACAAAAGCAATAGCTTCTGAACTACAACAACTTTCAGGAGCTAGAATTGATAAAATCTTTCAACCTAATTCAAATAGTGTTATTTTAGGTTTTTATTTAAGTGGAAATAATTACGCTTTAAATATTTGTATAAATTCCAGTAATTATAGAGTTAGCTTAACAACTCATCCTAAACCAAATCCAAAGATTGCACCCAATTTTTGTATGGTTTTAAGAAAACATTTATTAGGATTACATATAAAAAATGTTATTACCAATAATTTAGAAAGAGTTATAACAATTGAATTCGAAGGCTTTGATGATGTTGATGATATTATTTCAAAAAAACTTATCATAGAACTTATGGGAAAACATTGTAACGTTATTTTACTTGATGAGCAAAATATTATTATTGATAGTTTACGTCATATTAATAAAGAAAATAGCACTCATATAGTTATTCCAAATGTTAAATATAAATATCCAAATATATCAAAATTAAATTTTCTTGATTGTTCTAATTTTGAAAATTTTAAAAAAGACATAGATAATAATATTAATAATATTTCTTATGTTTATAATGGCATTAGTAAAAAATTTATTAATTATATTAATGAACATTTAAAAATAAATGATTTGAATGATATCTACAACTATTTGAATAATATAATTTCAAATACTGATTCTTTAAATTTAAAATTTGAAATTTATAATAATGACTACTTTTTGTTACCTTTTGAGAATTCTGAAAAATTTGCTTTAAATTTTTTTATAGATGATTTTTATTATAAAAAAGAATCTATAGAAAACTTTAAAATTTATAGGAATAGTATACTTAAACTTATTTTATCAACTTTATCTAAATATAAAAAAAGACTTGAAAATATTGATAAAAAACTATTAGAATGCAATGGTATGGATAAATATAGGTTATATGGAGAACTTATTACTGCTAATTTATATAGAATAAAAAATGAAAATTTATCTGAAATTAAATTAGAAAATTATTATGATAATAATGTTTTAATTACTATTCCTTTAGATAATAGATATCCTCCAAATGTTAATGCTAAAAAGTTTTTTAAAAAATATAATAAGCTTAAAAATGCATTAGAAGTTGTTAGTATTCAAAAAGCTGAAACTATTGAAGAATTGAATTATATAGAAAGTATTATTTATGAATTAGAAGCGGTAAATTCTGTAGAAGAGATTTCAGAAATATTTGATGAAATTTCCGAAAACATTATTTTTAAAGATAAAACAGATAAACTTCAAAAGAAAAAAAACATAAAAGTAAAAAAATCAAATCTTACTAAAAATAAAAACGTATCATTTAATCCCTTAAAATATACAATTGATGGATTTACATTATTAGTTGGTAGAAATAATAAAGAAAATGATTATTTAACTTTAAAACACGCACATAAAACAGACTTATGGTTTCATACTAAAGATATACATGGAAGCCATGCAATATTATTATTAAATTCATCAAATAATAGAAAAGAACCAAGTAAAGATGTTTTAATAAAATGCGCTGAAATTACAGCTAAACATAGCAAAGCTAAGTTTTCTTCAAATGTACCTGTAGATTATTGCGAAGTTAAATATGTAAAAAAACCTAATAGTGCAAAACCTGGAATGGTTATTTATAGCAATAATTCTACATTATATGTAAATCCTTAAAAATTTCAACCAATGGGGACGGGTTTATTTTGGTTGACTTTGCAAGGGGCGTCTGCTCCTATTTTACTGGGGATGTTTCCGTATTTTTTTATTTATTATTGATTGGAGTTAAAACTAGAAATTGTTAAGTATTAGAATAAGGAATGTTCAGGGCAAACTGTATTTATATTATTTATCGTTTCATTACTATGTTCCATACATAAAACAAGAATCTCTAAAATTATTTTGTGGCACCCTTTCACTTAGTCCTCACAGCAAAGCTGTTCGACGCGAACATTTTCCACAAAATAATTTAAGAGATTCTAATTTTATTCCAGTCACATTCGTAATTTCACTCTAAATGATATAAATACAGTTTGAACATGAAAGTGGCACATGCTAATAATTTAAAAATTCTTTTTGAACGAAATAAACGATTAAATAAAAAAATACGGAAACATCCCCAGTAAAATAGGAGCAGACACCCCTTGCAAAGTCAACCAAAACAAACCCGTCCCCATTGGTCGAATTTTGATTTTTTATGTAAATTGTGGTATAATTAATATAGGTGAAACGTTTATACTCCGGTTCATCTGAAGCTTTTTACATTTTTATTTAGGCAATTGCCGAGGAGGAAAATCATGGAAGAAATTAGAATTGAAGGACGTGATTATGTTGTTAAGATTGAAGGAGATAAGATTTTCATTGGAACTCCTGGTCTTTTTTCAAACTTAGCTGCACAGATGATGTCTCACAAAGTTATGGAATCACTTCGGTGGGAACCAACTAAAACCTTTATGGATTTGAAGTGCAATGGAAATTATTGCACAGCAGCTGGTTACATAATTCCGTATTTTATCAGATTGTTTTACAACCCGATAGAATACATTAAAACTTCAATTCAGAGCATGAAGTAACCTAGAAAAAACCACTCTTAATTTAAGAGTGGTTTTTCTTATCTTCTATTCCTAATAATATATGTTTTTAAAAGAATATTCCATATGTAAATATTAATGCTGTTAATATTTCAGCTTTATTCCATTCATGATCTAATATTTTTATTTTTCCTAACCCATCTGTTAAAGATCCTTCTATTTTGTCTACTATTGAAGTTCTAAAGTATTTTACTCCTTCTGCTTCAAAGAAAAATGAAAAATCTTGAGATTTATTAGTATTATCAATTTCTATATATTTTGTACCTACTAAATTATCCTTGTCATTATATAAGTCAAATTTAATTAAATTTCCTTCTAATTTTGATGTATCTTCTATTTTTCCTTTTATTTTTCCATTTACTCTTG
>CAZBMU010000010.1:0-23100 GCA_964493175.1 uncultured Clostridium sp. | reverse complement strand
TTAAAGCCTATTGGCGGCACACACCAGACTCCTCTGTTTCAGGTGTGCAGGGAAGAGAGGAGAGAGGAAATCTGAGATTTAACCTAGGGACTTGGTCATTACTGACACTTGGTCAGCTCTAAAAGTTCAGTTTATTCCAGCATTTCCCAGATGCACTCTCTCTCAGCTCTTGTCAGGAACCTACATGTACTTTGCTTCCTAAAAACGTAGTTCAGCAATATTTCAAGAAACAGCAGATAATGAAAAAGAACATGCAAAAATTTGGTTTAAATTATTACAAGGTGGAAATATAAAAACAACAACAGAAAATTTAAAAATGGCAGCAGAAGGAGAAAATTTTGAATGGACAGACATGTATGAAAGAATGGCAAAAGAAGCTAGAGAAGAAGGGTTTAATGATATAGCATTTTTATTTGATGCTGTTGGAAAAATAGAAAAAGAACATGAAGAAAGATATAAAAAATTATTAGATAATGTAAATGGAGAATTAGTATTTAGTAAAGATGGAGATAGAATATGGAAATGTAGAAATTGTGGACATATTGTAATTGGAAAAGCTGCACCAGAAGTTTGTCCAGTATGTGCACATCCAAAAGCATATTTTGAAATAAAAGCAGAAAACTATTAGGAATTAAGGGACACTCCTTGATTATTTGGCACTACTCCTGCTGGAGATGGTGTCATTATTTTTTTATTTAATCGTTCATTTCGTTTAAAAAGAACTTGTAAACTATTAGAATGCGCCTCTTTCATGCTCAAAATGTATTATATTATTTTGCATGTAATTACGAATGCGACTGGAAAAGCTTTAGAAGTTGTTATATTAGAAAATGAGGGATGTTCACGGTACTTGAGGTACGAAAGGGTCTGAGTGAAAGAGGCTCGTTTTCTAATATAACAACTTCTTAGCGTATGAAGGGAGCCGAGTAATGAAATAAAAAATAATATAATACATTTTGCCCTGAACATTCCTCATTCTAATAATTAACAATTTCTATTTTTCACTCCAATCAATCATAAATAAAAAAATAATGACACCATCTCCAGCAGAAGTAGTGCCAAATAATCAAGGAGTGTCCTAAAATCCTTAAAAGAGGGAAAGAGAACGTTTCTTAACTCATGTTGGCAAAAATGTTTTTTTGTGATATAATATTGTACATAAAAAGGAGAACATTATGCCAAAATTTTTTGTAACACAGGAACAAATAAAAAATAATAAAATATATATTATAGGACAAGATATAAATCACATAAAAAATGTACTTAGAAAAAAAATTGGAGATGAACTTACAATTTGTAATACAACAAATGAAACAGATTATATTTGTGAAATTGAAGAATTTTCAGAAAAAGAGATTAAATGTAAAATTAAAAGCATAATAAATAATAATTCTGAATCAAACATTAAAGTAACAATTTTTCAAGGTTTACCAAAAGCTGACAAAATGGAGTTAATAATTCAAAAAGCAGTTGAACTTGGTGTTTATAATATTACTCCTGTACAAATGAAAAGATGTGTTGTAAAACTAAATGAAAAAGATAAAATAAAAAAAATTCAAAGATGGCAAAAAATATCTGAAGTTGCATCTAAACAATGTGGAAGAAATATAATTCCTAAAATAAATAGTATTATAAATAATAAAGATATTTGTAATTTTGTAAAAGAATATGATATAGTACTATTAGCATATGAAAACGAAAAACAAAATACTATAAAACAAGAAATAGGAAAAATCAAAGAAAAAAACAACAATAATAAAGATATAAAAATAGCAGTTATAGTTGGTCCAGAAGGAGGAATTGCTGAAGAAGAATATAACATGTTAATAAGAAATGGAGCTATATCTGTTACTCTAGGAAAAAGAATACTTAGAACAGAAACTGTTGCTTTAAATGTTTTAAGTATTATAATGTACGAACTAGAAGATTAGGAGGATATAATGAAAGAAATTTTAGAAAACATAATAAAAGCTATTTGTGTAATGCTATATTTCTTTGTACTTAATCTTGCATATACAAGAATGAATTTAGATAGATTATCATCTGATATAGAATTTTTTGCAGGAATATTTCTAGTATTAGGTATATTGTTCTTAGAAAAAGCTTATAAAGAAGATGAAGGAAATACAGTATTAACGAGTATAGAATTATTCATACTTTCATTTCATTCATTATCGATTTTACATATAACAAATTTATTAAAATATGACTTTAAAAAATATATTTGGATTTCTTTTTTTACATTTACATTATATTATATATTAAAAACTATAATTATATATACAATAAACAAAAGAAAAGCTCTAAATGAGTTAAGTGATATATCAGAAATAGTAAAAAAAGATGAACCTATAAAAAAAGTTGCTACTAAAAAGAATACGAAAAAAGGAGCAAAGAAAAAATGATTAAAAGTATGACAGGCTATGGAAAGTCAAGTAATTCAATCAACTTAAGAAATTATGAAATACAAATAAAAAGTGTAAACCATAGATACTTAGATATTTCTATAAAGATACCAAGAGAACTTAGTTATTTAGAAGAAGATATAAAAAAAGAAATATCATCAAAAACAAAAAGAGGGAAAATTGATGTATTTATCACATTTGAATACAATTCATTAGAAGGAAAAGATATAAAAATTAATTCTGAACTTGCTAGAATTTATATTAAAGAATTGAAAAACTTAGCTGAACAAGAAAACATTTTGTCTGATATTCAGGTAAATGATATAGCTAGATATCCAGATGTTCTTAAAATACAAAAAAATGATAATGATGATGAGATAATTAAATCTGAGGTTATTGAAATTGTAAAAAATGCTACAGATGGATTAGTAGAAATGAGAAAAATAGAAGGAATAAAAATATCTGAAGATTTATTAAAAAGATTAGATATTATAAAACAAAAAGTTGATGAAATATCAGGGTTTTCTACTGGACTTATTCAAGAATATGTAGTAAAATTAGAAGAAAGGATTAAGCAAGTTTTAAAAAATCAAGAAATAGATGAAAGAAGATTAGCAGAAGAAGTTGTTATATATGCAGATAAATGTTCTATAGAAGAAGAAGTAACAAGACTAAATTCTCATATTTTACAATTTAAAACATTATTAAATTCAAATGAAGCTATAGGAAAAAAACTAGATTTTTTAACTCAAGAAATGAATAGAGAAACTAATACAATAGGTTCAAAAGCTAATAATTTAGATATAACAAAAAGGGTTATAGACATAAAAACAGAAATTGAAAACATAAGAGAACAAGTTCAAAATATAGAATAGAAAGGAAAGGATTGATTTTATGCAATTAGTAAATATTGGGTTTGGAAATATAGTTTCATCTGATAGAATAGTAGCAATTGTTAGTCCAGAATCTGCACCAATAAAAAGAATGATACAAGATGCTAAAGATAATAAAACAGCTGTAGATGCTACCTATGGAAGAAGAACAAGAGCAGTTTTAATTATGGATTCAGGACATATTATATTATCTGCTGTTCAACCAGAAACTGTAGGTGGAAGAATAGATAAAACAATGACACAAGAAGAAATAAATAAACAATTATCAGATAGTGGAAAATAAATTATAATAATAGAGAGGAGTTGAATTTAATGATAATTAAACCAACAGTAGCAGAACTTTTAACAAAAGCAAATAATAGATATGAATTAGTAATAGCAACAGCAAAAAGAGCAAGACAAATTGCTTCAGGTTTAGAAACTAAAACAAGTGTAAAAGAAGATTCTCCAGTTACATTAGCAGCTAATGAAATTGCAGAAGGAAAGGTAGAAATACAAAAACCAGAATAATTTGAATATAGAAGGGAACAAAAAAATGGAAAAAAAACATATTATTTCATTAGGTGGAGAATTAGCAAGTCGGAAAAGGTACTGTGTCAAAAATATTAATGAAAAGACTAAATTATGGAATATATAGAAATGGAGATTATTTTAGAAAGTTAGCCAAAGATATGGGGATGGATGTAACCTCTTTCAATATTTATGTAAAAGAGCACCCTGAAATAGATAGGAAGATAGAAAACAGTGCTGCAGAATATGCTAAAACACATGAGAAATTTATTATAGATGCTAGATTAGGCTGGTATGCTGTACCAGAATCATTTAAGGTTTATTTAAAAGTAGATATTGATATTGCTGCAAAAAGAGCCTATGAAGATGAAAATAGAAAAGATTCTGAAAATTTTAAAACATTAGAAGAACAAAAGCAAGATATGAAGAAAAGATATGAGCTAGAAAATGAAAGATATTGGAAACTATACAAAATTAGAAAAGAAGATGAATCTAATTATGATTTAGTAATAGATACTTCAAATTTAACACCAGAAGAAGTAGCTGATAAAATAGAAGAGGAATATAGAAAATGGTTGCAGAAGTAATTATAAATAGAACAGCTAAAAAATTAAATAGAATTTTCGATTACAATGTGCCACAAGAATTACAAGACCTTACAATTATAGGAAGTAAGGTCTTGGTTCCTTTTGGTAAAACAGGAAAACTTGAGGAAGCTTTTATAGTAGGATTTAAGGAAAAGTCAGATTATGAAATAAAAGATATTGCAAAGATAGAAGACAATTTAAACGAAAAACAAATTGAACTTGCAAGATGGATGTCAAAACGATATTTTTGTAATGTTTCAGATTGTATAAAATTAATGCTTGCTCCAGGAACTAGAACTAAAGAAAAAAAAGTAAAAGATAAAATAATTAATACAGTTTATTTAAAGAAAACAATTGAAGAAATTGAATTTGAATTAGAATCTGGAAAAATCAAATCTAACAAGCAAAAAAGAATAATTGAATTTATAAAAAATAATGAAGGAGTAACCATTCCAGAAATAGAAATTTTTACTGATAGTTCCAGAGCTATAGTAAATACATTAATAAAAAATGGATATTTAGAAATCGTTGAAAAAAAGCTAGAAAGAAATCCATTAGAAGGAAAAAAGATAACAAAAACAACAGATTTAAAATTAACTCAAGAACAAAAAAATGCATTTAGTAAAGTAGCAAAACAAATAGATAATAGTTTATTTAAAGAATTTTTATTATATGGTGTTACAGGTTCTCGGAAAAACTGAAGTATATTTACAATTAATAAACAAAGTATTAGAAAAACAAAAAACTGCAATAATTTTAGTTCCGGAAATATCACTTACACCACAAATGTTAGAAAGATTTATATCAAGATTTGGTAAGGATGAAATTGCAATAATTCATAGCAAATTATCAATAGGTGAAAGATATGATGAATGGAATAGAATAAAACATGGTAAAGCAAAAATTGTTATAGGAGCAAGATCAGCAATATTTGTTCCTATAGAAAATTTAGGAATAATAATAATAGATGAGGAACATGATAGTTCATACAAATCGGAAACAAACCCAAAATATGATGCTAAACAAGTTGCAAAATACATAGCAAAACAAATGAATTGTCCATTACTACTTGGAAGTGCAACACCAGATTTAAATACATATTATAATTCAACAAAAAAAAATGAGATAGAATTATTAAAATTAAATAAAAGAGCAAATAATTCATCATTACCAGAAGTTACAGTTATAGATTTAAAGCAAGAATTAGCAAATGGAAATCGTTCAATGCTAAGTAGAGAATTATATACACAAATAGAAGATAATTTAAATAAAAAAAGACAAACAATATTATTCCTAAATAGAAGAGGATATTCTACATTTGTAATGTGTAGAGAATGTGGATATACAGCAAAATGTAAAAACTGTAATATAAGTTTAACATATCATAGTTATGAAAGAAAACTAAAATGTCATTATTGTGGTTATGAAGAAAAAATAGTAACAATTTGTCCAGAATGTGGAAGTAAAAAAATAAGATATTTTGGTACAGGAACACAAAAATTAGAACAGGAGATAAATAAACAATTTCCAACTGCAAAAACAATTAGAATGGATGTAGATACTGTAAATAAGAAAAATTCACATGAACAGATATTAAATAAATTTAAAAATGAAAATATAGATATTTTAATTGGAACGCAAATGGTTGTAAAAGGTCATCATTTTCCAAATGTAACTTTAGTTGGAGTCATAGCAGCAGATAGCTCTTTAAATATAGATGATTATAGAGCAAATGAAAAGACATTCCAAATATTAACACAAGTTGCTGGACGAGCAGGAAGAGAAAAAATACCTGGAAAAGTAGTAATACAAAGTTATAACCCAGAAAACTTTAGTATACAATGTGCAAGAGAGCAAAATTATGAAAAATTTTATGAAACTGAAATACATTTAAGGAAACAGTTGAAATATCCACCATTTTGCGATATAATATTAGTTAGTTTTACTAGCAAAAGTGAAGAAGAGATAAAAAAAATAAGTAATAGTGTTTATAAATATTTAAAAGTACAATTAAACAAAGAGTTTAAAATATTTAAACCAATGCCTGCACCAATAGATAAAATACAAAATAAATGGCGTTATAGAATAATAATTAAAGGAAATATGAATTTACAAGCAAATGAAATATTAAATAAATGCTTAAAAAAAGTATATGAATTAAATTTGAAAAATATTAGGGTTACAATTGACGTTAACCCAAATAATATGACGTAAACCAGGATTAAGGAACGGAAAGGAGAAATAATGGCAATTAGGAATTTAAGATATGAAGGCGATGAGATTTTAAAAAAGAAATCTCGTGAAGTTGAAGTTATTGATGATAAAATACAAATACTTATAGATGATATGATAGAAACAATGCATAAATATAATGGAGTAGGGTTAGCTGCTGTTCAAGTTGGTATCTTAAAAAGGGTTATAGTAATAGATTTATATGATGATAAAGGTCCAATTATATTAATAAATCCAATTATCACAAAAACAAAGGGAGAACAGGAAGTTGAAGAAGGGTGCTTGAGTTTCCCTAATGAATTTGCAAAAGTTATAAGACCTGCAGAAGTAACAGCAGAATATACAGATAGAAATGGAAAGAGAATGAGAGTTAAAGCTAAGGAGCTACTTGCTCAAGCAATTTCACACGAAGTAGACCATTTGAATGGAGAAGTATTTATAGATAAGATAATTCCGGGAACTTTAGAGTATGTCGAACCTGAAGAAAATTAATAAGGAGGAATAATAATGAGAGTTGTTTTTATGGGTACTCCAGATTTTGCAAAAGAAAGTCTTAAGTCAATATATAATGCTGGTTTTAATATAATAGGAGTTGTAACAAATCCAGATAAACCAAAAGGAAGAGGAATGAAATTTTCAAAATCACCTGTAAAAGAATTTGCTGAAGACAAAGGTATATCAATTTATCAACCAAATAAAATAAAAAATAATGAAGAGTTTATTAATAAGATAAAATCATTAAAGCCAGATATTATATGTGTTGTAGCTTATGGAAAAATTTTACCAAAAGAAATTTTAGAAATACCAAAATTAGGATGTATCAATGTACATGGTTCATTACTTCCAAAATATAGGGGTGCTGCACCAATTCAATGGGCAGTTTTAAATGGGGATAAAGAAACAGGAGTAACAACTATGTATATGGATGAAGGAATGGATACTGGAGATATAATTTTAAAAGAAAAAGTTGAAATTGATGAAAATGAGACAACAGGAGAATTATGGGCTAGACTTGCAATAATTGGAGGGAAACTTTTAGTAAAAACATTAAAACAAATTGAAGAAGGAACAGCGCCAAGAATAAAACAAAGCGAAAATTATACAATTGCTCCAATGCTAGATAAAAAAATGGCAAAAATAGATTGGGAAAATAAAACTGCAAAAGACATAAAAAATTTAGTTAGAGGGCTTAACCCAATTATGGGAGCATATACATTTTTAAAAGGAAAGAAAATTAAATTTTGGAAAGTAGATATTGCAAATAATATTGGATATGATAAAGACAATATAAGAATTTTTAGAAGTGGTACAGTTCTTGTATCAGATTCAAGAGATGGTTTATTTATAAAAACGAAAGATAATGCTATAATTAGTATTATAGAAATTCAAGGAGAAAATGCAAAAAGAATGAATATAAAAGATTATTTGAGAGGAAATAATATAGAAGAATTTGCTGTATTTGAATAAAAAAATGAAAAATATTAAAAATTATGATTTAAAAGAATTAAAAGAAGAATTAATAAGTATTGGTGAAAAACCATTTAGAGCTGAACAAATATTTAAATGGTTATATCAAGAAAAAGTTAAATCATTTGATGAAATGACAAATTTATCTTTAGAATTAAGAGAAAAGCTAAAACAAAATTATACAATATGTAATTTTAAAATATTAAAAAAACAAGAATCAAAAGATGGAACAATAAAATTCTTATTTGATCTATTAGATGGAAATGCAATAGAAACAGTTTTAATGTGTTATCATCATGGATATAGTATTTGTGTTTCTACACAAATAGGATGCAAAATGGGATGCAAATTTTGTGCATCAACAGGTATAGCATTTGTAAGAAGCTTAACTTCTGGAGAGATAGTAGAACAAATATTAGCAGTAGAACAAGATACAGGATTTAAAATTTCTAATGTAGTATATATGGGAATAGGTGAACCACTTGATAATTATGAAAATGTAGTAAATAGTGTTAGAATTATAAATAATCCAAAAGGATTAAATATTGGAGCAAGACATATTAGTATTTCAACAAGTGGAGTAGTACCAAATATTTATAGATTAGCTGAAGAAAAGATACAATGTACTTTATCTATTTCTCTACATGCAACAAATAATAAAAAAAGAAGTAGCATGATGCCAGTAAATAATTTATATACAATCGAGGAATTAATAAATGCATGTAAAGATTATATATCTAAGACAAATAGAAGAATATCTTTTGAATATGCATTAGCTAAAGATAATAATGATAATTTAGATGACGCAAAAGAATTAGTAAAATTATTAGAAGGAATGCTTTGTCATGTAAATTTAATTCCAATAAATAAAATAGAAAATGGAAAATATAATAAAAGTTCAAATGAAAATATAATAAAATTCAGAGATTACTTAAATAACCATGGTATTGTTGCAACGATAAGAAGAGAATTAGGATCAGATATAGATGCAGCATGCCGGGCAACTTAGGAGAAAAAACTTGTAAGGAGAAGAAGATGTTATTAAAAGATATGAAATTACCATTTATGAATAAAATGAAAGTTTATGCATTTGTACGGGCCATCTGGTACTGGAAAAAGTTATAGAGCTCAAATGGTTGCTGGAGAAAGAAATACACATTTTATAATTGATGATGGCTTATTAATTAAAGATAATGAAGTAATAGCAGGTTCATCTGCAAAAAAAGCAGACACAAAGGTTGCTACAGTTAAACATGCACTTTTTTATGAAGATGAGGAAAAGGAAGAAATTATAAAAGCAATAAAAAAATATAAGCCAGACAGTATATTAATTTTAGGAACTTCTGATGGAATGGTAAAAAAAATAGCGGCGAATCTTGGGTTGCCAGAAATATCAGATATAACATATATTACTGATGTTGCAACAGAAGAAGAAATGGAAACAGCAAGAAAAATTAGAATAACTGAAGGAAAACATGTTATACCAGTTCCAACATTTGAAATTAAAAAGGATTTTTCGGGATATTTATTAGATCCACTTCAAATATTTAAAACTAAAGGTAAAGGTCAAAAACCATATATTTCTGAAAAATCTATTATAAGGCCAACATTTAGTTATTTAGGTAAATTTACAATATCAGATTTAGTATTTAGACAAATATTGGAATATTTAGCAATACAAACACCAGCAATTCATAAGATTTTAAAAACAAGAGTAGATAATTTTGGAGAAGGTGCAAAAATTTATATGGAAGTTAGTGTTGTATATGGGTTTAATGTTATGTCAGGTTTAAGTGAATTTAAAAATAAATCTAAAAAAGAAATTGAAAAATTAACAGCAATGAATGTTGTTGAAGTTGATGTAGTAGCTAAACAAATATTTATACCTGGAAAAGAAGAATAAGGAGGAATAAAAATGTCTTTTATAGTAGCAATAGATGGACCAGCTGGAAGTGGAAAAGGAACAATAACAGAAATTATAAGCAAAAAATTAGGACTAATTAATATTGGAACAGGTTCAGCATATAGATGTGTAGCTTTAGAAACAATTAATCATGGAATTGATATAACAGAAACTGAAAAAATAATTAATCTTTTAAATAATATAAAAATTGAATTTAAAATAGAAGACAACAAAGATATAGTTTATTTAAATGGTGAAGATGTAAGTAAAAGAATAAGAGAAAAAGATGTTTCAAGTATAGTATCACAAATTTCATCAATTCCAGAGGTAAGATATAAATTAAATGATATATTCAGAGAATATGCTAAAAATAATAATATTATTATGGAAGGGAGAGATATTGGAACTTATGTATTTCCTAATGCTGATGTAAAAATATATTTAGATGCAAGCATAGAGGAAAGAGCAAAAAGAAGATATAAACAAAATCAAGAAGCCGGAATTGAAATGAGTTATGAAGAAATTTTTAAAAATATTGAATTGAGAGATAAAAATGACAAAGAAAAAGAAGTAGGAGCATTAAAACAAGCAGAAGATGCAATTTATATAGATTCTAGTAATATGACGATTGAAGAAGTTGTTAAAAAAATTATTGACATTATAAATAAGCATAAGGAGGAATAATAACATGAAGAAATTTTTAAAAATGATTGGAAGAGGTATAGTAAAAGGTGCAATATATATATATTGTAAAATAATATATAGAGCTAAAATAGTAGGAAAAAATAATATACCAAAAAATGGTCAAGTTATAATATGTGGAAATCATAAAAGTTTTCTGGATCCACCATTAATAGAAGTAACATGTGGAAGATATACAAGATTTTTGGCTAAAGAAGAATTAACAAAAAATAAATTTTTTGCATTTTTAGGTTATATATTTGATGCAATATTGGTAAAAAGAGATTCAAAAGATATCAATGCAATAAAAGAATCTTTAAGAACATTAAAAAATGGAGATTGTTTAGCATTGTTTCCAGAAGGTACAAGAAATGGATTAGCAAAAGGAGAAGATGTTAAAGATGGAGCAGCCTTTTTCGCATTAAGAAGCGGAGCACCAGTTGTACCTTGCGGAATAAAAGGTGGAGAAAAAGGAAATTGGAAAGTTATAATAACCTATGGAGAACCATTAAATTTTAGCGAATATAAAGGAGCTAAGGATAAAGAAACACTAAATAAAGTTACAGAAGAAATTATGAATACTATAATAAATCTAACTAAATGATGATTTTTGGGACGGAGTCAAAAATCATCATTGTAATTAAATAACCTATAAAAAATGAAAATTTAATGATGATGATTTTTGACTCCGTCCCAAAAATCATCATTTAGAAGGAGATAAAAATGATTAACAAAAAAATAAGAAATATAGCAATAATTGCACATGTAGACCATGGAAAAACTACATTAGTAGATGCAATGCTTAAACAGAGTAATATATTTAGAGAAAATGAACAAATACAAGAAAGAATAATGGATTCTAATGATCAAGAAAAAGAAAGAGGAATTACAATTTTATCTAAAAATACTTCTGTTATGCATGGAGATATAAAAATTAATATAGTAGATACACCAGGACATGCAGATTTTGGTGGAGAAGTTGAAAGGGTATTAAAAACTGTTGATGGAGTACTTTTATTAGTTGATGCTTTTGAAGGAGCAATGCCTCAAACAAGAGAAGTTTTAAAAAAGTCTCTAGCATTAGGGTTAAAGCCAATTGTTGTAATTAATAAAATTGATAGACCAGGAGCTACACCCGAAAAAGTTGTTGATCAAGTAATCGAATTATTTATTGAATTAGATGCAACTGATGAACAATTAGATTTTCCAGTTGTATATGCATCTGCAAAACAAGGAATTGCAAAAATGGATTTAAATGATAGTTCAGAAGATTTATCTTGTTTATTCGATACAATTATAAACACTATTAGTGCGCCAAATTGTGATGAAGAAGGACCTGCCCAAATGCTAGTTTCTAACATAGATTATGATGACTATGTTGGTAGAATTGCAGTAGGAAGAGTAGAAAGAGGAATTATTAAACTAGGAATGCCAGTATCAATATGTGGAAAAGAAGATAAAATTTTTCAAGGAAGAATTGCAAAAATTTATACCCATATTGGTTTAAACAAAGTAGAAGTAGAAGAAGGAAAAGCAGGAGATATTATAGAACTTGCAGGGCTTTCTAATATCAATATTGGAGATACAATTTGTGATTTTGACCATCCAGAAAAAATTCCATTTGTAGATATTGATGAACCAACAGTATCTATGACATTTAGTGTTAATAATGGACCTTTTGCTGGAAAAGAAGGAAATTTAATAACATCAAGACATATAAGAGATAGATTATTTAAAGAATTAGAAAGAAATGTATCACTAAGAGTAAAAGAGACTGAAACTCCAGATAGTTTTGAAGTATCAGGAAGAGGAGAACTTCATTTATCAGTATTAATAGAAACAATGAGAAGAGAAGGCTTTGAACTTTTAGTCTCTAGACCAAAAGTTATTTTTAAAGAAATCGATGGTGTAAAATGTGAACCAATAGAATTATTAGTAGTAAATGTACCAGATGATTGTGTTGGAAATGTAATTGAAAAATTAGGAAGAAGAAAAGCTGAAATGGTAAATATGGAACCAGCGGAAGATGGACATACAAAAATAGAATTTAAAATCCCAGCAAGAGGTATCATTGGTTATAGAACAGAATTTTTAACAGACACTAAAGGTGAAGGAACTATGAATCACATATTTGATTCTTATGAGCCATTTAAAGGAGATATTCAATCTAGAGTTAGAGGAACAATAATAGCATTTGAAAATGGAAAATCAGTAACTTATGGATTATATAATGCTCAAGATAAAGGAGAATTATTTATACGGACCTGGTGTAGAGGTATATGAAGGAATGATAGTTGGTCTAAACTCTAGAGGAGAGGATTTAGCAATAAATGTTTGTAAAGAGAAACACTTAACTAATACAAGAGCATCTGGCTCAGATGAAGCACTACGTCTAGTGCCACCAATTCAAATGTCATTAGAAAAAGCAATTGAATTTATCCAAGATGATGAGTTAGTAGAAGTAACACCAAAATCAATTAGATTAAGAAAGAAAATATTAGATAGTAAAGAACGTGAAAGAGCTGCAAGAAATAGTAATAAGTAGGTGAAAAAAATGAGAAATAGATATACAAGAAATAAAAATAAAGGAACACATAGATTACATAATGCACCTGAAAGAGATGTTTATCCAAGATTTGTAGAAACAATGCAATTAAAAGTAATTGAAACAGAAAAAGACAAAAAAACAATATCAATTAATAAAGAATATAAAGATGTTAAGATGGATATTATGGAAATTATATTGGATTATATTTATAATAATAAATCAACAGTTACTTTAATAGAAAAACTAAACTCAGAACAAAAATATAGAAAATATGGAGAGTATTTTGAAAGATGGATTAGTGATACCATATCAAAAAAGCAACAAATGATAGATAAAGTAAAAAAAGAACTCCAAAATGGAAAAAATCAAGAAGAAATTATAGAAAGTTTATCAGATGTACAAAAATTCAAACATTATTACAGATTCTTTCAAGCAGTTATTGACTCTGTAGAAGAAAATAATAATGAAAAAGGAATAGAGCATGAATAAAAATGAATTAAAAAAAATAAAGCAAAAAGCATTAGAAGATAACATTCCAATAATAATGGATGATACTCTATTAGTAATAGAAGGTTATTTAGAAAATAATAAACCAACAAAAATTTTAGAAATAGGTACAGCAGTTGGGTATTCTGCAATATGTTTTTCTGAATTTCTTGATGATGAAGGATTTATTGATACAATTGAAAGAGATTCTGAAAGAGTTAAAGAAGCAAAGCAAAATATAAAAAAAACAGAGGTAGAAGAAAAAATTACCATTTATGAAGGTGATGCTGTAGAAATTTTACCAACATTAAATAAAAAATATGATGTTGTATTTATTGATGCTGCAAAAGGAAAATATCCATTTTTTCTAAAAGAAGCATTAAGGTTATTGAATAAAAATGGAATAATATTTGCAGATAACATTTTATATAAAGGTTATGTAATGAGTGATTATAATAAGCATAAACAAAGAACAGCAGTTAGAAATTTAAGAGAATATTTAAAAGATGCTTTAGAAAATCCAAATTTAGAAACAGAAATATTAGAAGTAGGAGATGGATTAGCTGTAAGTAAATTAAAATTCAAATAAAAAAATCCCACCAAAGCAATTGCTTTAAGGTGGGATAAATTTTTTAGTAGGTTTTCTGTCTTCTAAATATCTCGAGATGATTCTCAAGACCAATCCAGTCATACAACTGACCATCCTGAATATAATATCCAGGAATTTTTACAGCCTCTCTGTCAAAAGAGAAAGATGTTGCATCATATTTTTCTTCTTTATACTTGTTATGAGAAGCGTGACCGTTTTCTGCAATCATGTGCATATCAAACGTTCTAATCTGTACCTCAAAATAAAAATCAATTCTTGTCCTAAAAGTCATATGAAGACTTTGATATCCGTTACCTTTTGGATTAAGGATATAATCCTTAACATAAGGCTGAATATCTTCAGGAAGTAAAGATTTTTTGGGTACGATTATTTCTGGATGTTTATCTGGGTTAAAAGAATCAATATCTTTTAATGGAGTAGCCATACAAGGTTCAACTTCCATTTTTAAACCCAAACTATAATTAAAAAGAAGTTCCATAACAGTGTAGCACTGTTTTATAAGTTCTTCTGAATCATCTCCAAAAAGAGTGATTCTAAATCCAGAGATATCTTTCATAGTTGCATAAGAATCTGAAATCCAGAGTTTCTTATAAGCTGAAATGAAAGATTTACGCCTGCCCTCAAGTCTGAAAAGAAATTCAGGATAGTTTTTATCAATTTCTGAATAAAAACCCTCGAAAAACTTCCTTTGAATATTTAACAGACTTTTATCTGTAATGTAGCTGTAGTATGACTGCAATTTTCTAGTGAAAATTTTTATGTCAGGAGACTTTGATTTTAAATTTAAAATCGCAATCTGATTCCGGATAACTTCCGGAAGATTTTTTGCTCCCTCAAGAGCTTGCTCTAAGTTTGGTATTTGCCGCATATTAATAACCTCCTTAAAAAATTTTAACAACAAAGATACCTATATATATTATATCACAAAGTGTTTAAAAAATAAAGTATTGACAATGGTTTTAAAGACTTATATAATATTATGGTAAACAAAAATAAAAAGGTAGTGATAAAAATGAAACAAATAGAATTATTAGCACCAGCAGGATCTTATGAAAAAGCAAAAGTTGCTTTTCTTTATGGGGCAGATGCAGTATATGCAGGAACTTCATCATTATCATTAAGAACAAGAGCTGATATGGAAGATAATGATTTAGAAAAAACGATTATATATGCTCATAGTATTGGAAAAAAAGTATATGTAACATTAAACATATTTGCTTGGGATGAAAAATACGAAGAAATAATAGAAATGGCAAAAAAATTGGAACAACTAAAACCAGATGGAATTATTGCAGCAGATGGTGGAGTTATAGAAGTTATAAAACAATATGCTCCAAGTGTAAATATAAATGTAAGCACACAAGCAAATGTAGTAAGTTTGCATGCAGCAAATTTCTGGTACAAGAATGGTGCAAAAAGAATGATAATGGCAAGAGAAATGAACAAAGAACAATTAAAATATATCATGGCAAATAAACCAGAGGATATGGAAATAGAAATATTTATTCATGGAGCTATTTGTTTTGCATATTCAGGTAGATGTTTTTTAAGTGATTTTCTATCTTGCAGAAGTGCAAATTTAGGAGATTGTGCACAAAGTTGTAGATGGTCATATAACTTGTATGCAGAAGAAAAAAACAATCCTGGAGGACTTATGCCAATAGAATCAAATGAATATGGCACAAGCATATTTTCATCAAAAGATTTATGTTTAATAAAAGAAATACCTGAAATTATAGAAATGGGTATAGATAGCTTAAAAATAGAAGGAAGATTAAAAACAGAATACTATTTGGCGTCTGTTATAAATGCTTATAGAAATGCAATAGATGATTATAAAAAAGACCCAGATAATTATGATTATACAAAATATTTAAAAGAGTTAGAAAAAGTAAAAACTAGAGGATTAACAACATTTTATTTTAATGAAAGAAATAATAAAGATATTCAAGAATATAGTGGAAAACAATATAATGAAAATTACGAATTTGGAGGAAAAGTTGTAGAGTATAATGAACAATTATCTACTATAGAAATAAAAAACAAATTAAACATTGGAGATGTATTAGAAATAATTATACCAAATAAAATAGAACCTAAAGAATTTAAAATTGAACAACTATATGATATTGAAACAAATGAAGAAATTAAAGAAATAAGCCCAGGAGTAAAAGGGCAAAAAGTGAAAATTAAATTACCAATCAAATGTGAAAAAGATTGGATTATTAGAAGAAAAAAGTAAAAGGAAAAAGCACAAATATAGAGCCTAAAGTAAATCCTATTAAACTATAAAAAGTTTGTGCATAAAAATTATTTAATAAATAATTTATTAACTTCATAAATATTAACCCACCAAAAATAAGGCCTAACCCAATAGGAAAAAGAATTGGTAAATAAATAGAAGAGATTGAAGTTAAATAAACAGAATATACACCTAAAAGCATTAAAATAACAGTACTACTAACACCAGGAACTATTACTCCAATAGACATAGCAAATCCAGCAAAAAACAAATATAAAAAACTAAAGTTATAACATCCATCATTAGATATGTAGTTTTCTAAATAAACGGAAATTAAACCTATAAAAAAAGCTATAAAAGTGAAAACCAAATAATGTATTTTAAAAGGAACCTTCTTATTGGTTTCTTTTATTATTTTTGGAACACTACTTAAAATTAAGAGACAAAAAATTAATTTTGTTTGAATTTTATAATTAATAAAAAAGTAATTTAAAATATTGCTAAAAATTAGAATTCCAAAGAAAATACCAATAATATAAGGTAATAAAAATAAAAAATTTTTTTTAGGGTTATTAAAAAAATGCAAAATGCAATTTAAGAATTTTTCATATATTCCAAAAATAACTAAAAAAACACCACTACTAATACCTGGTAAAATAGCTCCACTACCAATTGCTATACCTTGTATACAATTAAATAAATAATTCATAAAACACCTCTATAAAATATATGATGTGATAAAAAAAGAATTCATATTTAACAATTTTTATAGGTCAGGCACTTTTCTATTTTTATATTCATAAAATTAAAATATCAAGAAAATGGAGGTGCATTTATGTTTACAACTTTATGTGCTAGCGGGATATTAGGCTTTTTTGAATTTTTAAAATCAGCTGTATTTATTGTTCGGATATATACAAGGTAGTAATGTATTTCCAGAGCCATTATCATTTGAAGAAGAAAAAAATTATCTACAACAAATGGCTAAAGGAGATGAAGAAGCTAGAAATATCTTAATAGAAAGGAATTTGAGATTAGTAGCTTATGTTGCAAAAAAATATAATACTACAAAAGTAGACCAAGAGGATCTAATTTCAATAGGAACAATTGGATTAATAAAAGGTATAAATAGTTTTAAAATTGAAAAAGGAGCTAGGCTTTCTACATATGTTTCTAGATGTATAGATAATGAAATTTTAATGTACCTAAGAGCAACAAAAAAATTAGGAGCAGAAGTGTATTTAAATGAGCCAATTGGGAAAGATAAAGACGATAATATTGTTACACTTCAAGAAATTTTAGAAAACAATGAAAGAAATATAGAAGAAGAAGTAGATATTAAACTTAAAATAAAATTACTTTATAAAAAAATGAAAGAAATATTAAAAGAAAGAGAAAAAAGAATATTAGAGTTACGTTATGGATTAGATGGACATAGACCAAAAACACAAAATGAAATTGCAAAAATGCTGGGAATATCTCGTTCTTATGTTTCTAGAATTGAAACTAAAGCAATAAATAAATTATCTAAAGAGATTAAAGAATAATAATTAGATAAGTATGAAGTGATAAATATAAATAAAAATTTTGTCACTTATTTTTATTTATATTTATCACTTAAAATCTTTAAATAAAATATAAATTATGATATAATACATAAAAAAGAAAGGAAAATAAAATGAATAGAACAAAATTAAAAGATAGGATATTACCAACATATACAAAAGGAGAAGAAATTTTCAATATGACTTCACATATAGTAGGTGGAGTATTAGGAATAGTTGCAACAGTTTTATGTGTAGTTTTTGCAGCACTTAATCATAATGTGTATGGAGTTGTAAGTGGTGCAATTTATGGAGTTACAATGATTATATTATATACAATGTCAAGTATCTATCATGGATTAAAACCAGAATTACATGCAAAAAAAGTATTTCAAGTATTAGATCATTGTTCAATTTTTTTACTTATAGCAGGTTCATATACACCATTTGCATTATGTTCAATAAGAAATGTAGAACCAGTTTCTGGGTGGACTATTTTTGGAATAATATGGGGTGTAGCTATATTAGGAATAGTTTTAAATTCAATTGATATAAAAAAATTCAAAGTGTTTTCAATGATATGCTATTTGGTAATGGGGTGGTGTATTATTGTTAAAGTAAGTTTATTACCAAAAATATTGGGAATAAATGGACTTATATTATTAGTATCTGGAGGTATAGCTTATACTGTAGGAGCTGTACTTTATGGAATTGGTAAAAAACATAAATATATGCATTCAATTTTTCACTTGTTTATATTATTAGGCAGTATTTTGCAATTTTTCTGTATATTATTATATGTAATGTAGAAAACAAAAATAAAAAAGTAACTATAAAGTTACTTTTTCCCCACAAATCTTAATTAATTTTAACATATTTTATCTATAAAATCAAGAGATGAAAAAGTGAGATTTAGTGAGAAATAATTCAAAAAAAAGAGATTAAATGTTATAAAAACTGAAATAGTAATATTTAAATAAGCTTTATTAGTTGTAAACCAAATTTAGTTATGGTAGAATAAGAATAACAAAAAAATAAGTTAATATTTTTACCCTGCGTAGTGCGTATAGACAGAATTTTTAGAACCAACACACATTAAGAGGGGCCGACTCTCTGGATATGGCGTGCAAGCTCACATTATATAGTGAGAAGCCCATGAGTATCTAGGTAGGCACCCACCTGTTTTTAGGAGCAGGTCCTTAAAAATTCAATGCAACTTACGGCTAAGGCGGGGATTTTATATGTAAAAACATTAGCATTATAAATCTGCTAATGTTTTAATAGTTTTTGCATATATTTTACAAGCAATTATTAAATTATCTATTGTAATAAATTCATCTGTTTGATGACACATATCTTTTTGATGTGCTAGATTAGCACCAAAAGAAACACAATTAGGAAAAGCTCTTGCAAAAGTTGCTCCACCAATAGCAATTGGTTCTTCATTAGAATTTGTCTCTTCATTATATATTTTACAAAGTGTTTTTATAAGCGGATTTTCTTTTGGAATAAACAAATTAGGAATAGTGTGAGTTATTTCAAAAGATAAATTTAAGTAGTTTTTTAATTTTGATTTTATTATTGTTTCTATTTCTGAAATAGGTGTATTTATAGGTATTCTTAAATTTAATCCAATTGATAATTTGTTATCTAACAAATTAAAATCTCCAACATTTAAAGTAAGAATTCCAGATTCATCTTTAACATTAATTTCTAGGCTTTCACCATTATATTCAGTTTTAATATATTTACTAAAAAAATCAAATAGTTCAATAGGAGAGTTATATTTATTAAAAATATCATTTAAAATTATAATTAATCTTGAAATTGCATTAATCCCTAAATCTGGATGTGCACTATGTGCTTGAATACCTTGTGAAGTTAGTTTGACTTCTTCATTACTAATTTTGTAAATGTCTATTTCATACTCATAATGACTTAAGATATTTTGAATATCTTTTATAAAATTATCCATTATATATTTATCAGAATTAATTTTTAAAATACAGCTACATATTTTTGGAACGACATTTATTGCATTATTACAATTTATTTGTTTAATAAATAAATCTGGATTTTTATTTAAATAATTCATTTTAAAATATGAAGTCATAATAGATTTTTCAGCATATATAACAGGAAAATCAGCATCAGGGCTAAAACCAAGAGATGGTATTTCTTCATGTTCTTTATAATATTTAATACATTTCCAATCTTTTTCTTCATTTAAACCTAAAATAAGTCTAACCCTTTTATTTATTTTATAATTATCCATAACTGCCTTCATTGCATAAAGTGAAGCAATAACTGGACCTTTATCATCAATAGCACCTCTACCATATATTTTATTATCATAAATAGTTCCACTAAAAGGAGGAAAAGTCCAATTTTCGCCTTCTGGCACAACATCTAAATGTCCAATAATTCCAATTAACTCATCACCTTTTCCAAATTCTATATACCCACAATAACCATCAACATTTTTTGTTTTAAAACCTAAATAATTTCCTAATTCTAAAATATATTCTAATGCTTTATTTGTATTTTCTCCAAAAGGATGAATAGGATTTGTACATGGAGAATCAACACTAGGTATTTGTATTAATTCTTGTGTTTTTTTAATAATTTCATCTTTAAGATTATCAATATAATTGTTTAACATATAACCAGTCCTTTCTGTTTTTTAATATCATTATATTATTAATTTTTGTAATTTACAACTAGAAAAAACGTGAAAAATAAAATCGAAACAAAAAATGAATATAAAAAATTATAAATTAGTAGTAAATAATTATAAAATATGATATATTATAAAAGTAAATGAAAGGTGAGTGATAATGTGGATAATATAAAAGAGTTAGTTAATATGGCAAAAGAAGTAAGAAAAGGAATAATTGAAGCAGTATATAGCAATAAATCAGGACATCCTGGAGGTTCTCTTTCTATTGCAGATATATTAACAGTATTGTATTTTAAAGAATTAAATATTGATCCAAATAATCCAAAATGGGAAGATAGAGATAGATTGGTTTTATCAAAAGGTCATTGTGCTCCTGTTTTGTATTCTTGTTTAGCTAATAGAGGATTTTTTGATATTTCAGAATTAAGAAAATTTAGAAATATAGAAGGAATTCTACAAGGCCATCCAGATATGAAAAAAGTACCAGGGGTAGACATGACAAGTGGTTCACTAGGACAAGGTTTATCTGTATCAAATGGTATGGCTTTAGCTGGAAAATTGGATAAAAAAGATTATAGAGTTTATTGCATTATGGGAGACGGAGAAATAGAAGAAGGACAAGTTTGGGAAGCTGCAATGACAGCAAGTCATTATAAACTAGATAACTTATGTGTAATTATAGATAATAACAATTTACAAATTGATGGTGAAATAGATAAAGTAATGAACCCATATCCAATAGATGAAAAATTTAGAAGTTTTGGTTTCCAAGTAATTAATATAGATGGACATGATATTGATGAAATTATAAAAGCATTTGATGTTGCAAAAAATATAAAAGAAAAGCCAACTTGTATTATTGCTAAAACCATAAAAGGTAAGGGAGTATCTTTTATGGAAAATCAAGTAAATTGGCATGGTAAAGCGCCTAATGAAGAACAATATAATCAGGCCATGAAAGAATTAGAAAAATAAGATTTTTAAGGGAGAGAAAATTATGAATTTAGATATAAAAAAGGCAACACGCCAAAGTTATGGAGAGGCTTTATTAGAACTTGGAAAAGAAAATGAAAATATAGTAGTATTAGATGCTGATTTAGCAGGTGCGACTAAAACTGAAATATTTGCAAAACAATTTCCAGAAAGATTTTTTGACATAGGAATAGCAGAAGCAAATGAAATGGCTACAGCTGCTGGATTTGCAACATGTGGGAAAATTCCTTATGTAAGTACCTTTGCAGTATTTGCTGCAGGAAGAAGCTATGACCAAATAAGAAGTAGTATATGTTATCCAAAATTAAATGTAAAAATATGTGCAACACATGCAGGAATAACAGTTGGAGAAGATGGTGCGACACACCAAATGATAGAAGACATATCTTTAATAAGAACACTTCCGAATATGACTGTAATCTCTGTATCAGATGATATACAAGCAAAATGGGCTGTAAAAGAAATATCTAAAATAGAAGGACCTGTATACCTAAGGCTTGCAAGATTTGCAACACCAGTTATTTATAATGAAAATCAAAAATTTGAAATAGGAAAAGGAACTCAAATAGGAGAAGGAACAGATGCAACTGTATTTGCAACTGGAGTAACTGTTGCAGAAGCACTAAAAGCACAAAAAATGTTAAAAGAACAAGGAATAGATATAAGAGTTGTTGATATTCACACAATAAAACCAATAGATAAAAAAATAATTGTAAAAAGTGCAAAAGAGACAAAAAAACTAATATCAATAGAAGACCACAATATTATAGGAGGATTAGGCTCAGCTATATCAGAAGTACTAACAAGCGAATATCCAACAAAACTAATAAGACTTGGAATAAATGATACATTTGGAAAATCTGGAAAAGCTGAACAATTGATGGAATTCTTTCATATTACTTCACAAGATATTATTAATAATTTTATTAAGTAAATAATTATAAAAAATATATTATATATTTTTTATAAAATATATTCATATTTCTGTAACAAAAATGACATAATTTTTTTACCAAAAAACCTTGAAAAAAAACGATTTTATTGTTATTATAGTGTAGAATAGAAAAAATATGCGAAAAAGTAAGGAGCATAAATTAAAATGATAGAATTTAGAAATGTTAATAAAACCTATGATACAGGCACAAAGGCAGTTAAAAATGCAAACTTTGTTATTGAAAAAGGTGAATTTGCATTTTTAGTTGGTTCATCAGGAAGTGGAAAATCTACATTAATAAAATTAATACTAAAAGAAGAAGAACCAACTAGTGGAAATATAATAATAAATGGAAAAGATACTACTTTTTTAAAACCAAGTAGAA